>NZ_JACHHI010000003.1 GCF_014207605.1 Negativicoccus succinicivorans
GTAACGTTGGCGTTCTTGCAGCCTTGTCCGTCCAGCGGATTAAATCGAATCCACGCGCCCGCTTCCGTGTTGTACGTTCCGATGGTGTCCGTGATGTCGTCCGGACTTCGGCGTAACGATTCAATCAGTTGTCCGGCCGTTCTGTCCCAAAATCCCATGCTCGGCAAATATCGGCCGTTTTTCGCATGGTAGCTTTCCGACACATAGCCGACATGTTCGTCCGCCTCAAATAGCGTTTCAAGATAGGTGATTAATTGTTGCGCCGGATCCCATGTGGAAGGCTCAACCAATTCCCGCCCTTCCAGCCATTCTGTTTGAATGATTTTGTAATCTTGCGTTATTTCGGCGTCCCACGCTAGCTCGTGTACGTCTTTAGCCGCCGGTTTCCAGCCGTGTTGTTTGGCAAGCATAAACACAGTCCCCGCCGTGACGGGTGTCGCGTTACCGTTAAATCCCGCCCACTTGCGGGTGCATTCTCCTTCATGGAAACGCGCCGTATCCGCCCGGCTCCAATCTTCCCAAATATGCACGGGGTAACCTTCCAGCTTCAACGCCATGCCGACATTCAGCCAGTCTTGATAATCAAGCGCGGCGGGGTCGATGCAATCAAGCGCCTTTAATATGTCGCGATTCATGACCGAATCCCCCTAATTCTTTCCCTCACTGTGGCGCTCATCTTCCATTTGTTTTGGGCAATGAAACCAATCGCCTTTGTTGCTTGGTCTTTTGTCCAGTCGCCGACGTCTTCCATGCCGTATCGCTCCAGCGTCCGGATCTGTAACGGCGTTGCCAGTCCGGCGTCCATACGCTTAAATAAGCGATTAAGAACAACGGAGGCCGCGCCTTTACATGAAATGCCCTCCGGATCAACGCCCAATTTTCGTAATGTTTGCGCCTGTTTTTCCGTAACCGGCTCGCGTTCCCATGCAAAGTCGGGTTCATAATCAAGCAGCATGCCGCCGCCGATAGAAAATTCAAATTGCATAACATTGACGGTCTTACTCTTTTTCGTGCTGTTTTTTTCTAGCAGGTCTTTCATTGCCTGCTCGCGCTCTTTGACAATGTCGCGATCGACTTCATCGGCAAGTTCCAACAGGTCCAGCTGTTCTCCGTCCGCATCGGTAAGTTTTTGCGTGATTCGCGTCAGTTTTTCTTCTTTATCGGCGACAATGTCAGCCGGTCGGCATAGTTCCATTCGCCCTGACTGCCACAAAAAGTCCAGCAATAATAAATCTTTTTTGTTCGGCGCCGGACGCGTTCCCCGTCCCACCATTTGCACGTAAAGGCTTCGGATCTTAGTTGGCCGCAAAATGACAATGCAATCCACGGCCGGACAGTCCCAACCTTCCGTCAATAACATAGCGTTACAAAGTACGGAATATTTACCGCGTTCAAAATCACGGATAATCTCCGCACGGTCAGCCGATTCGCCGTTCACTTCCGCCGCGGCTATGCCGATATCCTGCAACGCTTTTACCATCTTTCGACTTGTTTCAATGAGTGGCAAAAACATGACTATTTTGCGGTCAGAAGAAAGCGGTTTGACTTCTCGCGCAATCTCCGACAAATACGGTTCAATCGCGTGCCCGCTATCGCCGGCCGCATAATCGCCGCCGGATCTGCCAACTTGACTGATGTCAATTTTTAGCGGTATCTGTTTCGCGATAATCGGCACGAGATAACCTTGATTAATCGCCGTAATGGTCGAATATTCAAAGGCTAACGAATCAAATATTTCACCCAGTTTCTTTTTGTCGCCGCGATCCGGTGTCGCCGTTACGCCTAAATATTTCGCTTGGAAATAGTCAATAATACGTCGATATGTGGGACTTAGCGCATGATGCGCTTCATCAATAATAACCGTGTCGAAATGGTCATGCTCAAAGGCTTGTAAACGGCTTTCTCTTGATAGAGTCTGCACGCTTGCAATAGTGATCGGCGCCATACTGTGAAGGCTCGTTTGCGTGCCTTTTTCAAGCGCCGTCATGCACCCTGTCAGCGTTTCAATCTTTTCCGCCGCTTGGTTCAATAATTCTTCACGATGCGCAAGTACCAGCACCCGCTTGCCGGCTGCTACAATGCGCCGTACAATTTCGGAAAAGATGACGGTTTTGCCCGTTCCGGTCGGGCAAACGAGCAACGTTTTCGGTCGCCCGTTCGCCCACTCCGCGAACACCGCTTTCACCGCTTGTTCTTGGTAGTCGCGTAGTTGCATAATCAGAACGGCGGGTTCGTGTTATCGGCGGCCGCCTTAACGAACGCCAATAATTCCTTGTCGTTCGGCGCGAGATAGCGGGTAATCTCATTGCGCCACCGTGTTTGTCCGTCACGGTTTGTGTATGCTTTTTTCTCTACCTTCACATAGCCGCTTTTACCAATCGCGCCGTCAAAGTCAATGCGCGCCCGTTCGTTTTCTTTCTTCATGCCGAGTGATAAAAAGAATTGCCCGATTTTCCACTCTAAATCGTTACGTAATACGAGATTATCGAAGGCGCGCACGTTGCGTTGCCCGTCGGATAATTCGAGCGTTAATTTCGCCATGTTACATGGCGGAAATTTCTCATTGCCGCGCGTCCGCGTCTTTTCGTATTCTTTGACGGTAAACATGTAAATGCCGTTTTCAAACGGATCAAAATTATTACTGTCTTGGGTGATTTCATCTCCCCAACCTAATTCACGCACTTGTTGTTCTCCGTTCGGTGTGTTGGCGAATTGTTTCCAGTTGGCTGCTTGTTCCATTTGTTATTCTCCTTTAGTTTCTTTAATGACGGACACAACGCTGTCCCAATTTTTAATCAAGTTGTTTTCTATAAATTCGGTCGGGTACATTTCCAACCGTTTTGATGCCGGATAATATCCTGCTTTTTCAACGGCCGCACGTACCTGTTTATCAGTTACATCTGCGTCGATCATCAGCTTTACCAGCCGCGGGTCGATTTCCCGCTTAAATCGGTTCGGAATAATGTTCTCCAGCGGTTCATACGAAAGCGGGAAAGACGGCGGTAAATCGTGCCGATTTTTCGCGTCATAGGCAGGTGTGTGCGTGGTATACACGGTTCGTTTCCCGCCGGTCGCTCTGTACTTTTCCGTACCGTTCACGTTGTACACTTTTGTTTCATAGTTGATGAATAAAAGCATGTCCGCCCACTCTTTGATGATCGGCGCCGTTTGTGATGCCGTCCGTTTACCTAATTTCAATTCGTAACGGTCATACGCGCCCGCTTCTCCCGGCTGCTCGAATTTACGAATTTGCGCGTGTGCCGTCAGAACTACATTCAAGCCGGCCGCGATAATCTCGTTTAACGACTTAATAAATTGCTCAAATTCTTCCCGGACATAGGTGTAGCCGGTACCGTAGCCAAACGATTCAATGTTGGTCTTATCGTGCTTTTTGCAGACGTATTCGATGCATAGCATTTCCGCCCAGTCGACGGTATCAATAACGATGGTGCCAAAGTCATCAACGGCCGGATCTTTCGGAATACGCGCAATCATTTCTTTCAGCTCTTCCCATGTTTGCGGTACGGGCAAGCGCGCGACGTCCATGTGCGCCGTGCCGCCTTCCGTGTCAATGAATAAAGGCGCGGGAAATTGCGATGCTAATGTGGATTTGCCGATGCCCTCAATACCGTAAATCACAATGCGCTGCGCCCGTTCTTGTTTGCCGCGTGTAATTTGAAATGACAAGTTGTTTTCTCCTTTCTTAAATACCTAACGCGTCTCTCATTTTTTAGTTACTCAAACACCACGCTTTTTCCCCATTTCCATAACTACATCAGTTAATACGACTATTGCCCGTTCAAGCCCGTTTATTTCTTCTACTGAGCACGATCTTCGTGCGGTTAGAAGGCTGTTATAAATTTCTGTTGCGAATGATAACCGCTCTTTTATTTTTGCTTCCGTCATTCAAACACGACCCCCTGTCGCTGCTCAAGGCTTGCGCCCGTGACCTCATCGCCGTTTTGCAAGGCTTTTTTGATCGCAATTTTGTCAATGCTCATCGTTATCTTTTCTTTGATGTATTCTTTAGGCAATAGCCGCTCATCAGTGACCACCACGCGCGGCAGAAATTTCCGACGCTTGAATGTAAATTGATCGCCTTTTGCCTTGTCTTTACCCATTGCCGTTAAAAAGTTAGCGGCTATGTTAGTTACCCGTTCTTTTGTCCGTCCTGCTCGTGCTTTCAATTTTTTAAGCCGTTCTATTTCTGTGTCGATCTTGACCTCATCGCCCTGTGCCTCAAGGAAAATCGCCGATAACGCGTCAATTTTTACGGTTATAGCGTCATTTATTGCGTCGAACGTGTCGGCGACTTCTTCCGGCGTGACCTCCTCATTTTCCAGCGCGGCTTGTAATTCTTTGTACATTTCCGTCAATTCATACATGCGCATTGTTGTCCGCCTCGCTTTCACGTTTCGCCCGCCATTGTTCGTCCTCAATCAGTCGGGAGATCATTTTTTCCATACCCTCCACGACTTTCAAGATTCCTTCGCCCTGTCCGCGAATGTATTCCAGCGACTTTTCGTCAAAGACGTCCATGTTGCCTTCGAATTCCATTAAGTGCAGACCGATCGCGCTCCACGCGGCCAATTCGCCGGCTATTGACCGACCGACCGCCTTTTGATTGATTAGTTTTTCTATGCTATAATTTTGGTGAATGCTGTTGTTTGCGTCCGTTCCCGCGGACGCATTTTTTATTTCAGTCATAATATTCTTCCTCCGCATCTTCAGAAAAAATAACGTCCCAGCTGTCAATTTCGAAGTTATCGATGTTGCCCATAATGCTATCCTCGTAGTAGTCGATTTTTCCGTCAATTTCTTCTTCATCGTCAGCCGTTACCTTAATAGTCGCCGTGACTATTGCTTTTACTTGCACCGTGTAAACCTGTGTTGTAGGTATTACGTGCCGCTCCAGCACCATCGGATTTTCGATCATCTCGTCACCTCCTCAAGATCAACGCATAGGCTCACCAGCGCGCCGCCGCCGATAATCGCGCCCCAGCTTTTCGCTAAATACTTAAGCGCCACCGAATAATCGACGTATAGCTCCACGTCAGCCGTGATTAAGTTTGCCGCACCTATTAACATAAGCGCTCCGCCGATAGCCGCCCCGATAGTCCGCCAATGCTCATGAATGAAAATCAGCGCTAATACCAGCCTTTGAACGGCGGTCAATTTTCTACGCCTTTTCATTTCTTTTCACCTCTTTCATCGCTTTTATACGCTATCCCCCGGCGCTCGCATTCGCTCTTTATTACCAGCATTACCGAAGTCACCGCGGCGATAAAAAATGCGCCGAATAGAAGCAGAATAAAAATCAGATCCAATAGCGATAATGTCATTTTTCCAACCTCTTTTTCGCCTTGAGGCTTTGCGTCGTCACAAGATAATCAATGAATGCGCCCGCATTGATAAGACGCATGCCCGGATAGCTGATGATTTTATCGTCGTATTTCCCACTTGCCTCCATCATCGCCGCATGTTCGCGGATCTTTGTGTCGCCGAGGCCTACGAATTTTTTCAGCCCGCTTGTTTTGCACCAAGTATCGCCGGCGGCAATAAGCACCGGACCATCTATCAGTTGAACATCTGCCATTTTTTTACGCCTCCTTTTTGTCGCGAATGTACCCGCCGATCTCCTCCGAAAAGTAATCAGAAAGACGGATTGTAAATCCATACAAACCGTGCTTATCATATAATCTCACTCCGTCGAACAGGGTTTGGGTGATACAATCGTTCGGGGCACTAATATCAATAATTCCCAATTCGAGCAAAAAAAGCTGATTTGCGGTCGGCGAATAGTATCGACCACGCAAAGCGTTCACACGGTCATTAAAAACATCAACGAGCGTAACCCCAGGTTCCGTACGCGCCATGTAAAACTCAATTTCTGATAACACGTTTTGTTGATCCGGTTCGAGCGACGTTTTCGCGGTTTGATATGCTTCCCATTGTTCGGCTGTTGCCGTCATTTTTTAGGCCTCCTTAACTCTTTTTCTTAAACACAATCTCAATTCCCAGCGCTGAACATATCCGCTCTACCGTGCTGATCATCGGAGAATGCATTTCCAATTCCAACTTTGAAATCATTTCTCTTGACAGCCCGCATTCTTTCGCTAACCTGTACTGCGTCCACCCTTTTTCATTTCGTGCGTTTTTCATCACATCTACAAAATGTTGACCCATATACAACCATCACCCCCTATATCTTGTGAAATATGTTTGACTATTAAACTATTTGGCGATATAATCGTCTCGGATAGGTTTACAAACAATTTTTCCAGAAAGGAGGTGTGTTTGCATGGTATATCTCATTTCCTACGACCTGAATAAATCCGGACAAAATTATGACAAACTGTACGACGCGATCAAGAAATGTAGCGCATCATGGTGGCATTACCTTGATTCCACTTGGCTCATAGACACTTCTTATTCAGCATTAGAAATACGGGAAATTATCCGAAAATGTGTTGATGCAAATGATTCTTTCATTGTTATTGAAGTAACACGCAACTATGGCGGATTGTTGCCCGAAAAAGCCTGGGACTGGATTTATAAGCACTTAGGATTTTCCGCCGCTTAACTCAAAACATTGATCTGTGTTTACGAAAAGAGTACAGTCGCATCTGTGCTCTTTTTGTATGTCAGCCGCCATTTGCACGATCTCCTTAACTTGCGATGCGCGATAAGCTGTCGCCTTGATGTGAACATTAAGCCCTTGCTTACGTTGCCTTTTGAATGGCTTTCTCTTTGGCATCTTTTCTCACTTCTTTCTTCGTCTTATATGTCTTGCGGCAAACTCTTTAACGGTTAACTCGTTCATGCTTCACCTCCTCATCTATAGAATTAAATTCTAGTTTTTGGGCAAAAAATTAATATTGTCAATCGGTATCTTATAGGCTTGCGAAATTCGTTGCTGGAACAATGCGCTTACACGCCACGGCTCTTTTTCCCACCGAATTAAAGTGTCCTTACCGATACCGATTTTTGGCGCCGCTTGCTTAATAGTAAGGCTAGCATTTACGCGCGCCGCTCGTAATGAAATTTGCACTTTTTCACCTCCGTTCCTTTATCTTGGTTATAGTATAATCTAGAATTTTGCGCTAGTCAAGACTTTTTTTCTACTTTTTTCAAAAAAATATTGACCGTTCAAGAATTTTAATCTATACTATTCATAAAAGGAGCGGATCTAGATATGTTAGAGACTGAAATTCGCGCTATTTTTAGCCGCAACTTAAAAATGTATATGGAAGTCCACGGCCTTAACAACGTAGAATTAAGCCGCATTGTTGGCGTATCTGAAAGCACCGTCGGCAAGTGGCTGCTTCAAAAGTCTTTGCCGCGCATGGGTGTTGTTGAACAACTTGCCAACTATTTCAAAATTAATAAATCGGACTTGTTGGAAGATAAGGGCAAGATGGTTTCAATACCAGACGACCCGAATGTTTTCGCGCCTAAATTAAAAAAAGTCCCCTTATTGGGAACTACTGCGGCCGGTGAACCGATATTGTCGGAAGAACATTTTGAAGGTTATGTCGGAACAACGGCAAACGCCGATTTTTGCTTACGTGTTACCGGCGACAGCATGACTGGCATCGGCATTTACGACGGCGACACGGTTTTCGTCAAGTCACAAAATGAGGCGGAATCCGGTCAAGTGGTAGTCGTGCGCATCAACGGCGACGCCGTTACTCTTAAACGTTTCTATCGTCACGCCGGAAGCGTTATTTTGCAGTCAGAAAACCCCGCCTATCCGCCTATGATATTCAACGCCAACAACTGTGACGATTTCCGTATATTGGGCCGCGCTATCATCAAGCAGAGTATTATTAAATAATTATTTTTGTGCGCATGTAAAGGGGGGCACGTAAAAATGGATACTATTTTGGAGTGGGCTGTTATTATTGGCGCGTCTTATGCGATATACAGTCAGTATCAAAAGCAAGCGCTTGCGAATAAACCACTTTATTCAAAACGCACTTACGCCTTAATAGAAACCGCCGTGGCTATTATTTTCTTTGTGTTGTTAGCCATTGCGGGGAGCTATTGGTCGTCAGCGTATGGACACCGATTCAACGCAACCGCCTTTGAGTATAGCGCGTTTTACAGGTGGCTAGCGCTAGATCTAGTAATAATTAACGCTGTTTTTACTTACTTTTATAGCCGCTCGCTTAAATGGTCAACGATCAAATCAACAATAATGGCACTGTTGACATTGTTTATATTTGGCGCACCAATATCATTTTTGATGATTATATTTTCAAAGCCGAAACAAGCACTAAATAATTAAATAAATTAAAAGCGGGACGCTACCAACGCCCCGCGGAGAGATGCGCCAACCGTGGCATTAGGAGATGCAGAAACGGCGACGCGGACAGAAACACGCCCGAAATGGGCTGTTTTCTGTATGTTTAATTATATCATAATAAGGAGGAAAAGCCATGTATGTCGAGGAGAGAAGATCTAAAAGCGGCCGGATCTCTTACCGTGCCATTGAAACGTACATTGACCGCCTAACCGGGACGCGTCGGCGCGTGTCGGTTACGATGGATAAAAAGACGAATGCGACCATGAAATGGGCAACCGCCGAATTACAAAAGAAAATCGACGAGGCTCAGGAAACAAAAGCGGCAAAGAATATCACGCTCGCGGAACTGTTAAAAGAGTATGCGGAATACCGTGCGCCTGATGTTAGACCGACAACACGGCGCGCGCATGCGGATTATATCAAGCGGCTAATTAAGATATTTCCCGATAACGTTTTAATATCGGCGCTTACTTTGCCGATTATACAAAAGGCATTTATTAAAATACGCGACTTGTCCGGCATTACTGTCGGCATGACCGCCTCATTTTTTAAGCAATCCATGAAGTACGCTAAACGAATGAAGTATATAACAGATATAAGTTTTATCCACGAGATGACCGTTTCCGGACGCGCAAAAACAGTTGACGATGTAAAACGCGCGCGGGAAAAGTTTTTGACGCGTGAAGAGTTGGCGGAAGTACTGCAGAAAGTACATGAAATAAAACCGCGTTACGCCCTTATGCTTGAATTTATCGCGCTTACCGGCTTACGCGTCGGCGAATGTTCCGCGCTCCGGTATCAAGATTTTGACGGCGAAAACATTGATATAAACGGCACGATTTCACAGGCCGTTAGGCTTTCCGCTAAAGAAATAAAAACGCCGCCGAAAACGCTATCATCATTCCGAACTGTGGCGCTCAATAGCCGCGCCATTGAAATTCTAAAACAGATCCGCATTGAAAACATGAAAGCGGCCGCATGGAATAAAGGTAAATACACAGAAAAAGGCTACTTTTTTACAACGTCGACGGGCAACCCTATCCGCTTTGCCAACATAAACCGCACGCTCCGCTCGCTTAAATTGCCGCGTCATATTTCAACGCATGTATTCCGCCATACTCATATATTTTTATTGGCGGAGTTAGGCGTTCCGCTTAAGACGATCATGGAGCGCGTCGGGCACATTAACCCAAAAACGACGCTTGCCGTTTATTCGCATGCAAGTGAAAAAATGCATCGTGAAGCCGCCGACAAGCTCGACGAAATATCAATGTAGCTGTGGGGGAACAATGGGGGAAAATTTAACGATGAAAACGAAAATGCTACGATGAAAGCGAAAACACAAAAGCCTATAACGGCGGTCTTTGCGACGGTTATAGATATTGCACGATGACAACAAAAACGGTAATAATTATATGATCTCGATCGCGGTCAAAAACGCCGACGCACGTTACCCGGTCTGCCACCGCTCGCGCCGCGCGAACCTGAAAAAACGCAGTAACTTTATCCGACCGTCGGCCGGCATGTACCGACAAAACAAAAAGCGCTTACCCAAGGGTAAGCGCTTTTTCTCAACCCGGAAAAAATTTTTTGGCCTTCATCACATGTTCCGGCTGGATATATTTATCGGCAATTTTCATTGCCCCGGCGACAACCGCCGCATCATCCAACCAGCCGATGCCGGTAATAAAATCCGGTAAGAGGTCGCCCGGCGTAATCATATACCCCAGCGCCCCCAAAATGGCAAGCCGTACAAAATTCGGTGTCCGCGAGTCACGCAGACAATAAAACAAGACAACTGCCTGACGCAAGAATCCCGCTCGTCTGCCTAACGTTCCGAAATAGCCTAAAAACTTTTTGGCCGAATACATACGGAATAAGAGTTTGAACAATCCTCCCATAGAAATGTCCCCCCTTACTTCGTTGCTTCGTGAATTTCCTGTTTTACCTTTTCCGCAGCGTCTTCGACAGTTTGTTTGGCGTCGGCATAAGCGCCTTTTGCTTTCGCGCCGTATTCGTCCGCTTTCGCTTTGGCTTTATCGGCCAATTCGCCGCCGTCCGGCTCCGCTTTTTCCGCTTCGTATCTGGCTTTGGCCGCCAGTTCTTCCGCTTTTGCTTCGGCTTTCATTTTCATGTTATCCAAGTCGCTCATCAGAGTTCCTCCCCCCGGGCCGTGCCCGTTTCAAAATAGATTCCGATTATTTCTTTGCTTTGCCTTCTGCACGCGATCTGCCGCGGCAATTATTTTTGATCTTTCTGTTCTTTTTTGATTTCTTCCGTACGAGCCTCGACTTTGTCCTTGAATGTCTCCGCCTTGTCGGCTGCTTCTTCTTTCGCTTCTGCGGCCTTCTCTTTCGCTTCCTCCGCTTTTTCCTGCACGCGGTCCTTTAATTCTTCCGCTTTATCGGCCGCATCTTCTTTCGCTTCCGCGGCTTTCTCTTTGGATTCGGCCGCTTTTTCCTGCACGCGGTCCTTTAATTCCGCCGCCTTATCGGCCGCTCCTTCTTTTACTTCGGCGGCTTTCTCTTTCGCTTTGGCCGCTTTTTCCTGAACGCGGTCTTTTAATTCCGCCACTTTATCTTCGGCTTTAGCCTGCCAATCCACGGATTTTTCTTTCACTTCATCCGCTTTTTGTTGGGCTTGATCTTTCAGTAATTCCGCACGCAATTTGGCATCGGCACTAGCTTCATTAACGCGTTCTTTAAGTTCGACCGCCAATTCTCCCGCCGTGTCTTTAGTCACTTCAAAGATGCCTTTTGCCAACGCTTTTTTATCGTCAATCTGCGCCTGCGATACACCGAAAGTCAACAGTAATTCCGTCAACGCTTTGTCGGCCGTGCCCAAGAATTTGTGTACTTTGGCCTGACCGGCATAGTCTTCCATAAAGTCTTGCGTTTCGTCGCCCAACGGCTCGTCTTTTTTGACATCGTTGGCGATTTCTTCCACTTTTTCCCGACCTTCCTGTTTCAGGTCTTCAAATTTTTCCACATACGGTTTGATATCGAGCGGCAAGCCGTCTTTAATCCACGACTGCGCCACACGACCAACACCGTAGGTGACGGAAACGGCGACCGGCAAACCGACTCCCGGAATCGGAATCATCATCGCGGCGATAGAGCCGACGACACGCGCGCCGAACGCGCCGAGAAAACTCATAATGGTACGATCCGAAAGATTGACATCGTACACTTTCGCCAGTCGGCTGATCATATATACTTCATTGGCCATCAAAGCGATTCCGCCCAAAAACGGCGTCATCGAAATGACACCCGCGCGCGCGGCGCCCCAGCGGATTAAATTTTCCGCTTCCAGGTCGCGTTCATCATGAACGACCGGCGCTTCCGGCGCCACCGGTTTCGTTTCCACTTGCGGTGCCGGGACATGCGCCCCTAATTTTTCCACGTCTTCCTGCGCTTGCGCCGTCGGACGAATGTCTTCATGCTCCGGATTCTTAATTTTTCGTTTGTCTTTTGACATATGATTCACCCCTTCGCAAAAATAATTCTTCTGTCTTTATTGTACCACAATTGCCGCTAAGTGACCCCAAAGGCCACTAAAAAAACACAGTTTAATACGATACTAATGAATGTATACCGCGTTTTTTCAAAGACCGTTTTTATGCCTGTTACTCATCCGCAAGCAACGCTCGTTCGCTGCCTTACCATGCAGTGAGACCACCGTCCACCGGAATGCCCGCGCCGGTGATGAAGGATGCGCTCGGCGACAGTAAAAAAGCAATCACTTCCGCGACTTCGTCTGCCGTCGCGATCCGTTGCAAAGGATACTGCGCCGCCATCTCCGCGCGATCCGTCGGCGTTTGCCATTGCGCTTGGGTTAACGGCGTCTCGGTATCACCGGGTAAAACCGCATTCACCCGTACCCCGTAAACCGCCATTTCGAGACTCCAAGAACGCGTAAAAGCAAGCACTGCTCCCTTAGTGGCCGCATAAAGCGAAGCGGCGATATTCCCGTTGACCGCAGCGTCGGAGGCTACCGTAACGACCGCGCCGCATGTCTCACGTAAGTAGGGAGTCGCCGCGCGGCAGCAACGAATCGTGCCGTAAACGTTCGTGGCGAAAAGTTCCTCCAGTGTGGCTTCCGTTTCCTCACTTAAAAGTGCTTCATGATAAATACCGGCGCTGGTGACCAATCCGCCGATCGGACCGTACTGCGCCGCTTGCGCAAAAATGGTTTCCGCCGCGCTCGGCTCGGCCACATCTCCCTGCAAAAATCGGGCGGCCGGAACTTGCGCCAAGGCGGCCGCGCCGCGTTCGGGATCACGTCCTACTAAAAGAGGAAGAAAGCCTGATGCAGCCAAAATTTTCGCCGTAGCAAGCCCGATGCCCGACGTCCCGCCGGTGATTACAATACTTTGCTTCATGCGCCCCAGTACCCCCATGCAAGCTTGATGATCAACGCACCGACAATCAGCAGAAACAGCAATCGCACAAAGCCGCTGCCGCGCACCATTGCCGTGCGCGCGCCGGCATATCCGCCGGCCACCATGCCCAACGCCATCGCCAAACCGTAACCGAAATGCACCTGTCCCCACAACAGGAAGAATACTAAACTGCCGCAATTGCTGGCCGCATTCAGGCAACGACTGTTACCCGCCGCCTGGACAAAATCAAAACCCATGGCGACAAACGCCATCATCATAAACGATCCGGTCCCCGGACCGATAAAGCCGTCATAAAAAGCGCAGCCCGCCGCTGTCAGCATCGCCGCCAGCCAAACATTACGACTCCGACCGCGATACGTAGATTGGCCGCCCCAGTCCTTTTTAAAAAGAACGACCAGCGCGACGATCACCAAGGCGCCGATAATCACCGGTTCAAAGGCGAACGAGGCGATTTGCATAATGACATACGAACCGAGCATCGAGCTGAGAAAAGCCAGCGGTAACAAATATACCACCAGCTTTTTTTCGACCATGCCCCGCCGCCAGAACGTGGTGCTTGAGGTCAAAACTCCCGCGATCGCGGCCAGTTTGTTCGTTCCGAGCGCCACCGTCGGCGGAAGTCCCGTCAGCAACATGACCGGCAGCGAGATCAAACCGCCGCCGCCGACCACACTGTCAATAAAGGCAGAAATAAATCCCGCTGCGATTAATGCCAGTAAAAGCAAAATATCTGTAGAAAACAGTTCCATCCGTCATCCTACCAATTGCGAAACATAGACTAGTTCAATGCCTTGCGCTTCCAGCTCCGGTACCATTTGACGCACCGCTTCCGCCGTATTCGGGCGGCAGTGTCCGATTACCAGCGCCGATCCGTCGAGTTGCGCCATGGCGGCCGCTTGCCGCAAACGTTCACAAATGGCCGCGACGCTGCTGTCATTATCGATAAATAATTCGTTTCTGCGCGTCGCGATCCCCATTTCACCCGCCAACGAACTGCCGATCGAATCGGCTGAGGTGGCGCTGTCGACATAAAAGAGGCCGCGATCTCTGAGAATTTGCAATACGGGCAACATAGCACCGCGGTCGGCGGTAAATTTTGAACCTTGGTGGTTGTTGACACCGACCGCTCCCGGTACTTGTGCCAGCGCCGCTTTGGTACGACCGGCAATATCCGTTACCGACATCGTGGTCAACAGAGTGCCCGCTTCCATACCGCTGCCGGAAACAGGCTCCATCGGCAGATGCAACATGATTTCAAAGCCCTGCTCTGCCGCTTGCGCTGCCGCCGCACTCGTATTCGCCATGTTCGGCATGATGGCCAGCGAAAACGGCCGGCCGATGGATGCGTATACCGCCTGCGCGTCCAGATTGGTACCCGCATCGTCAATCAGGATCGCCAGTTTCGCCGTCTTGCCGGCGACCGGTGTCGCCTTTGGTGTTTCCGGCGGCGCGGTGGCCTGCGGTGCTTCCGTACCGGCGGCCTGCGTTGCTTTGACCGGATACACATATAGATGCGCGATAATCATCGTAATTTCATCCTGTTTCGGACGATCTTTCAGCGTCACTTCATACCGTTCGACGGCATCTTCGTGCCAGGTATCTTCATGCGCTTCGCTGAGTGTTACTTTTCCCGCCGTATCGGGCAAGGCATCGATGAGTTTCGGTAAATCCAGCGGTCGGCTCGGTGTGACGACCAAGTTGCGCGCCGACCAGTGAATACGGCCGCCGGTTTCTTCCCATTTCACTTCTTTTTTGACCGGCGTTTCCCCTTCCACTTTCGCGCCTTCGGCTTCCAATTTCGCCACCAGACGTGTCGCCAAATTGTCGATGGCCGGACGATAATCGGCAGTGCTTTGCGTGACTTGCGGTTTCTGCGGCAACGGTTTGGCCTTTTCCTCCGCTGCCCGATTCGAGTCATGCATGCCGAAATACCACCACGCCCCGCAAGCGACGGCGATAAACAGCAATACCACCCACAGGGAAAAACCGCGGCGGCGTTGCGTAAGCGATCCCTTCGGATGACTTCGTCCCGCGGGACGCCGTCCTTTTCTTTGTTGCGCCATAGTCAGCTCCATTTCCTTGCACTAACCCTCTTTTATCTCTTCTTAGCCCTATTGTAACTGCGAAAACAAAACGCTGCAATAAAAAAAGCCCTTGCGATCGCAAAGGCTTTCCGCAAAGCGGATTTTTCCGGTTATGCTTTTAAATGTTTGCTGCCGCGTTCCGTCAACGGTGTTCCTTCTTGGCAAAGTGGGCAATCTTCCGGCGCGTACGTCTGCACGTCCAGTTTTAAAAGCGCCTGAACCTTTTCATTCGGCACGCCGAAATCTGCGCGACCGCCCGACCGATCGACCAATAAGCCTACGCCGACTATCTCCGCGCCCGCCGCCTTGACCACGTCGACGACTTCACGCACCGAGCCTCCGGTCGTCACGATATCTTCGACAATCAGCACGCGTTCCCCCGGCGCGAGCTTGAAACCGCGACGCAACGTCATCTTGCCGTTTTCGCGTTCCGTAAAAATCGCCCGCGTGCCGAGCGCCTTGCCGACTTCATGCGCGAGGAGAATACCGCCCGTCATCGGTCCCAAAACCGTATCCACTTTTTGATCCGCGAACCGCGCCGCGAGTTCTTTACACAACGCTTCCGTATACCGAGGCTGTTGCAGCACGTTAAACTTTTCGACATATAGCGGGCTGTGCAATCCCGATGTCAGTAAAAAATGTCCTTCCAAAATGGCTTTTGTTTCCACTAATAATTGACGTACTTCCTGTTCGTTCATTTGCTTTCCTCCATCTCGGCAATAATCGTTTGCGCCGCCGCTTTGGGATCATCCGCTTTCGTAATCGGTCGGCCGATGACCAGGTACGAAGAACCGGCCGCCAGGGCATCTTTCGGTGTCATAATGCGTTCCTGATCATCCAGCGACGCAAACGCGGGACGAATGCCCGGTGTCACCAACAGAAAATCCGGTCCGAGTAAAGCGCGCAAACGGGCCGCTTCCTGCGGCGAGCAGACCACCCCATCAAGCCCCGCTGCCTGCGCCAATAACGCGAGCTTTTCCACATGCGTGACGATCGGCACCGTACCGCCGATTTCCTCCCACCCGGTTTCGGAAAAACTCGTCAGGGCCGTAATGCCCACCAGACGCGGGCGTTCGATACCGAGTTCCGCCGCCGTTATTGCGGCAGAACGAGCCGCCGCCTGCATCATTTCCCGGCCGCCCTGCGTATGCACGCTTATTAAATCCGCTCCTAAGCGTGTTAACGCCGCCACCGCCTGCGCGACAGTATTCGGTATATCATGCAGTTTTAAATCCAAAAATACATGTTTTTTATGCGTTTTTAAGTAATCCAGAGGCAAGGTTCCCGCACTGTAGAAAAGTTCCATCCCGACTTTGTAAAAAGATACCGACTCGCCCAACGTATCGACAAGTGTCTTCATCTCCGCCGGTGACTTCACGTCTAAAGCGGTAATCAAACGCGATCTGCTCATCCTGCCTCCATCATATCCTAAAATAAAAAACTTCTCCCGCCGGGAGAAGTCATCCAAAACAATTTATTCTTACATTGCCGCCGCTGTCCTTTCCGGTCTCCCGTACCGGATTAAAAGACAAGTTTGGGCAAAAAAAGAGGTCGCGGTAGCGACCTGCTCGGATCAGAACTGAATACCGAAGTAATTCAGAGCCATCATAACTAAAGTTCCCATTGCGCATGTCCTTTCTTTGCTAACCATGGTACCTATCACTAGGCTCCGTTACCACTGTAAATCATTGTTGTGCAATGGCCTTTAGGATCTCTTCTAAAGGTTAGCTAAAGTATAAAACACGCAATGCGGAATTGCAAGTCTTTTTTACAAAAAACAGAGCTTTTTTTTACGCCTTTTATAAACAGTCCCTCACCATATGCCACAAGGCTCGGCAGTATTTTTCAAAAAAGGCTACCAATGGGCGCTTCAGCCCATTATAAAAAAGTTAAACACAAAGTTTTTCATAACTTCCAGTAAATTTTTTCAGGTTCGATTTTGATGTTTTTTCGGCTCGGTGACGAGCACAATATTGCGTCCGTCACGACGCGCTTCGATCGAAAAATCGACGATTTCGTCTTTGTAGTAGTCAAGCTTGACTTCCAGCAACAATTTGCCCAGACGCTCTTCGAGTTCGGGTGTCAAAAAGCCGCGGTGAAACGAGTCGGTGGTTGTCGATTGCCTTGTCGTCGCGCGAGTGTTTGCCTGTGTTTGGGACGATCTTGTCGCCGTCGTCCGTTTAGCATTGACACCCGCGGCACGCAGCATGTCCGCATCGGTTCTGTCCTTCGGAATTTTATATTTCGCCATATTACTCCTTCTTCTTCGTTGGTTGATCGTTGGCGGTCATGCCTTCGCCTTCCCGCTGCTGAGCGTAGTTGATCGTGACCTGCGAAAACGGTACCGGTTCGGTGAGTTTGGCGATGGTCGTGAAGCCGACGCCCAAGTACCCGCGCGCCAATTCAATGGCGTTTCCTTTGGAATCCACTTTCGCCGCATAAATGGCTTTACTTTGGTCGACGCCGATCAAACGATAAAAGCCCGGCGGAGAAATCGTGCGCCAGGAGCTGTCGCTGCCGTTAAATGCGTACATGATACCTTCATCGGCATCATCATAAAAGAATACGTCTTCGTCATAAAACACGCCGATCCGACCGATATTTTCCGCTTGGACATAAATGCGGCGCGTATCGTAGTTCGCGTCGGTACGGTAAATGCGGTAGCGTTCATCGGCAACCTGCATCTTCATATAAACGGCATTGGTCGCCGTCGAATACGCCATCGACGTGACTTTCGATCCGGCCGGTACATTTTCAATCGGCGTGTCCAGTTCATGATCGGGCGTTTCCGGATTGTACTGCGCGATGATAATGTCATCGGTCCCTCTCGCGTCGGGATCAAAGAGCGCCATTAAGATCAGGTTCCGATCCGGCAACCATTCAAAGAATGATACTTCGCGCTTTTTCAGATCGATCACCTGAGTATTTTGTTTATCCTGTGCATCATAGACGGTCACGGATGTCGGCGTGACCATCGCCATGTAACGACGATCATGCGAATAGTACCGGGAACCGCTGCCTTCCACTTGTCCGAACCGATCCGAATCCGGCTGCTGTTTCTCTTCGGACATGCCGCTGACGTAAAAACCGGAGTCCGGCGCGAACAGGTATTGGTCCAAATAAAGATAGACTGCTCCCTGCAGCAAAATTCCGGCGGCAAACGCCACAAGCCATGTAGTACGAAGCGATTTCACAACATTCCTCATTTCACAATAAACGCGGTCGGAATCATCCGTTCGCCCAAAAGATCGGCCGGCTTATTCACGACTTTGCCATTTAAATACAGTGTGGAGCTCGAGCCGCCGTCCAAGTTGGCGGCAATGTAGGCGCCCTGTTCATACATGATATTTTGCACGTCCGCCAGCGACGCGCCGACGGAGTAGCCGACCTGGCGACCGTCAATGACGAGAAATAAAACGGTGCCGTCGCGACGTTGACCGATAGCGGTTCGCGGACCGATGCCCCAGCCGCCGTCACCGTGCGTAATCGTTTTCTGTCCGTTAACGACCAAGGGCGGTCCGAAAGTAATACCCTCGATCACGCCGAGCCGACGAAGCTCCGCTTTATTGTACGTGCCGGCAATCAGGTTGCCGCTATCGCTAAAGCCGATAAAATCGACTTCTTCTTCATCATCGACCTTCTCGCCCAAAAGGTATTTGCCGTCATGCAAAATAAAACCGTAAGGCAAGCGTCCCGTGCCCGTGCCGTTGGGATCGTAAAAACCGCCGCCGTTGATCGCGGCCACCGCGTCATTATTGCGGGCGATATTACTGGTCGTATCGCCTTTTTCATTGATATCCGCGGCGGTAGCGACTTGGATTCGTTTCGGATTCGGGATCTCCAAAAGATACCCGACGAAACGATCCGATTCAATTTTTTGCAATTTCAGCGTTTTATCTTCACGCACTTTGAAATTGAAAATATCCTGTTCCGGCACCGCCTGGACACGTCCCAAAATGCGGTCCAGTTCCTGCTGATCAAACAGCCAGGTGATGTAGTGCGGATGGCGCGAGCGCACAATCGCGCCAACGACCGCCTGCTTCAAATTCGCAAACGGGCCGAACAAAACGACAATCGGGCTTGTGATGACGAAAAACAGCAGCGTCACCAGCAGCCACCGTATGCCGATATGATTCCACCAATGTTTCATAGAGCTCCTTATAACGAACGGTACTGATCCGTGGTCAACCGTTCTTCAAAATGTTCCAAATCCACGCGATTACCGATCCAAATCCGGCGGACGGTAAGCGGATCATCACCGACATGCACACGGCCCGGATCCATCGTCACCGCCAACGTAATGCCGTTCTCCTGTAAAATGCCAAGCAGCGTATTATTGTACAAACCGTACGGATAACAGAAGTACGTATTTTCAATGCCCAAATGCTCCGCCAACGCCTGTTGTGACAACGTGACCTCTTCCCGCTGCGTCTTGGCCGGAAGGTAAGTCGTCTGCGGATGCGAAAAAGTATGGTTCGCCACCGTCACGCCCGCAGCGTGCATTTCTTTGAGCTGTTCCCAAGTGACGCGACCGGATTTGCCGACATCATTGGTAACGACAAAAATCGTCCACGGAAAACCGAATTCTTTCATGAGCGGATACACGATTTCATAGTTATCGAGATAGCCGTCATCAAACGTAATGCAAACGGGTTTTTCCGGCAACGGCGTACCGTGACTGATATACTCATCCAATTGTTGCAATGAGATCGGATGGTAGCCGTTATCTTTTAAAAATTGCATTTGCGCTCGAAAATGATCCGGAGCCAGCACCGCGTCATTATTCGCAAGATCGGCAATCATATGGTACATCAAAACAGATACGCCGTTTTTCACCGGCTCCTCGGCCGGCGGAGCCGTTGCGGCCTTGACCGGCTCGGCGTCATGCGCCGTCGTGTTCGTAACAGGATCATGTTGGCAACCGGCCAGCAACATCATCGCCATCAGCATGGTAACGACCAGACCCCAGCGCCAAATCTTTTTTTGCATCGTATTCTCTCCCACTGCCCGCCGTGTCTATGTGCAGATAAAAGTTTACTTTTTACGGGCGAATGTAATTACTCCTTATTTTACTATACAGAGCGCCGCATTTCAAACCGCAGCGCGACAGTCTTCCTATATAACGGCACAAAAAAAGAGCGTCTTTCAAGACGCTCTTTTTTGATCAACTTTTGAGTTTGGTCGCACCGGCGACTTGCAAACGAATCAATGCACGTTGCAAAGCCAGTTCGGCACGCTCATAATCGATATTCTTATCCTTGGATTCCAAACGAGACAGCGCACGATCGCGCGCTTTGATCGCTCGTTCGATATCGATATAGTCCGCCGTTTCCGCCACTCGGGAAGTAATCGTAACCACGTTGTCTTTGACTTCCATGAAGCCGCCGAATACGGCGATTACAATTTCTTTACCGTCTTTTTTAATGCGGATCGGCCAAACCTTCAATGCCGCTACTAATGGGGCATGATCGCGCATGATCCCGAACTCACCGTCAAGTGCGCGTGCGACCACCAAATCGACGCCGTCTTCACTGAAAACAGTGCCGTCCGGCGTGATGATGTTGACGCGCATTCCCGCATCATTCGTGGCCATGGGTTATTCCCCTCTCAGCGTTTTTGCTTTTTCAATGGCTTCTTCGATGGTCCCTACCATGTAGAATGCGTTTTCCGGCAGATCGTCGTGACGACCTTCGAGAATTTCTTTGAAGCCGCGAATCGTATCCGCGAGCGCAACGTATTTACCCGGCGAGCCGGTGAATACTTCCGCTACGTGGAACGGTTGACTCAGGAAACGTTGAATTTTACGTGCCCGAGCAACGATCAGGCGGTCTTCGTCGGAAAGTTCTTCCATACCGAGAATGGCGATAATATCCTGCAATTCTTTGTAGCGCTGCAGAATTTCCTGGACGCCGCGAGCGACTTCGTAATGTTCCTGACCGATAATCAACGGATCCAAAATACGGCTGGTAGAATCCAACGGATCCACGGCCGGATAAATACCGAGCTCGGAAATCGCACGGGACAGAACCGTCGTCGCATCCAAGTGCGTAAATACGCCCGCCGGCGCCGGGTCAGTCAAGTCGTCGGCCGGTACATATACGGCCTGAACGGACGTGATCGAACCTTCTTTGGTTGACGTAATACGTTCCTGAAGTTCACCGATATCCGTTGCCAACGTCGGTTGGTAACCAACGGCGGAAGGCATACGGCCCAAGAGTGCGGATACTTCGGAACCGGCCTGAACGAAGCGGAAAATATTATCAATGAATAAGAGTACGTCCTGGTGTTCTTTATCACGGAAATACTCCGCCATTGTCAAACCGGTTAAACCGACACGCATACGTGCTCCCGGCGGTTCGTTCATCTGGCCGTAAACGAGTGCGGCCTTGCTGATAACACCGGATTCTTTCATTTCGTTCCACAAGTCGTTGCCTTCACGTGTACGTTCGCCGACGCCCGAGAAAATCGAGTAGCCGCCGTGTTCGGTCGCAACGTTGTGGATCAATTCCATGATCAATACCGTCTTGCCGACGCCTGCGCCGCCGAACAAACCGATCTTACCGCCTTTTACGTACGGCGCGATCAAGTCGACGACTTTAATGCCGGTTTCCAAAATATCGGTCGACGGGGACTGATCTTCAAATTCCGGAGCCGGTCGATGAATCGGCCAATATTCTTTAGCCTGTACTTCTTCGTCTACTTTGTCGACAGTGCGACCCAAGACGTTAAAAATACGTCCCAAGACACCCTGGCCTACCGGTACCGAAATCGGTGCACCTGTGTCCACCGCTTTCGTGCCGCGGGTCAGACCGTCAGTCGAACTCATCGCAACGCAGCGGACGACGCCGTCGCCCAAGTGTTGCATAACTTCCGCCACAATATCAACGGGCACCTGACCGTTTTCATCTTTGATTTCAATCGCGTTGTAAACGGCCGGCAACTCTTGATCAGCACGGAAGGCAATGTCGACCACGGCACCAATGACCTGGATGACTTTTCCTTCTTGTAAATTGCTCATGAAGAGGGCTCTCCTCCTTAATTCGTTGTCTATTATTCGAGTGCATTCGCGCCACCGACGATTTCCGTAATTTCATTGGTAATCGCCGCTTGCCGCGCCTTGTTGTAGTGCAATGTCAAATCATCGATGAGATCGGACGCGTTGTCCGTCGCGCTCGTCATCGCTGCCATCCGCGCGCCCAATTCACTGGCGGCGGCTTGCAGAAGCGCATTGTAGATGATTACTTCCAAATATTGCGGCAACAGTACGGAAAACACTTCTTTTGCATCCGGCAGGAATTCGTAATCAAACTCGTCTGCCGGTAAATTCTCGTCCACTTCCGGACGGGCAATCGGAAGTACCGTTTGTGCCGTCGGTTTTTGGCGCAATGCGGAGTAGAAATGCGTGTAGACGACAATCACTTCATCGACTTCGCCGTCAATAAAACGTTGCGCCATACGATGCGCCAATTCGCGTGCATGATTGTACGTCGGCCGATCCGAGAAACCTTCATACATATCGAGCAGTTCATAGCCGCGATGTGCCAGGTATGTTTTCGGGCGGCGACCTACGGTAACAATCTCATACGTTTCCGCAGCCTTGTCATGCACAATACCGGTAAATTCTTTCATCAGGTTCGAGGTGTAACCACCGGCCAGGCCTTTATCCGCACCGATTACAAGGTAAGCGGTACGTTGGACCTCACGTTCTTCCAAAAGCGGACTTTCCAAGCCTTCTTCGGTATTGGCTACAATATGTTGCAGCAGTTCCCGAATTTTATCCGCGTACGGACGGGTCCCTAACGCCTTTTCTTCGGCACGACGCAAGCGGGCGGCGGCAACCATCTTCATGGCTTTGGTGATCTGCTGAATGTTGGTTACGCTACGAATCCTACGTTTGATTTCGCGTGTGCTGGCCATTCAATCACCCCGCAACCGTATTACTGTTCCGCGCCGCCTTGAACCGTTCTTTATACTCTGCAATGGCTTGTTTCAGAGCTTCTTCTGTAGATTCTTCCAGTTTTTTCTTCGCGACGATGTCACGGCCGATATCCGCATACGTGGTACGCAGGTAGTTAACCAGACCGTGCTCGAACGGAACGACTTCATCCACTTCGAGATCATCCAGGAAGCCGTTAACCGCGGCGAAGATCACCATGACCTGTTCTTCAACCGGGTACGGTGTGTACTGCGGCTGTTTGAGAACTTCCGTCATGCGCTGACCGCGATCAATCTGCGCTTTGGTAGCAGCATCCAAGTCCGAACCGAACTGCGCGAAAGCGGCGAGTTCGCGGAACTGTGCCAAGTCCAAACGCAAGGTACCGGCGACCTGTTTCATCGCCTTAATCTGCGCGGAACCGCCGACACGAGATACCGAAAGGCCGACGTTGACCGCCGGACGAACGCCCGAGTAGAAAAGTTCCGTTTCCAGGAAAATCTGACCGTCGGTAATGGAAATGACGTTGGTCGGAATGTACGCACCGACGTCGCCTGCGAGCGTTTCAATGATCGGCAACGCGGTAATCGAACCGCCGCCCATATCATCGGAAAGCTTCGCCGCGCGTTCCAAGAGACGGGAGTGTAAGTAGAATACGTCGCCCGGATACGCTTCACGTCCCGGCGGACGACGCAGCAAGAGCGACATCGCACGGTACGCAACCGCGTGTTTGGACAAGTCATCATATACGCACAGTACGGCTTTGCCCTGGTACATGAAGTGTTCCGCCATGGCAACACCCGCGTACGGAGCAATATACTGCATCGGCGAACCTTCCGATGCGCCGGCGTGAACGATGATCGTGTAATCCATCGCACCCGCTTCCGTCAGTTTATCGACAAGACGAGCGACCGTCGAGTTCTTCTGACCGATGGAAACGTAAATACAAATAACATCCTGTCCCTTTTGGTTCAAGATGGTATCAATCGCTACCGCGGTTTTACCGGTACTGCGGTCGCCGATGATCAACTCACGCTGACCACGTCCGATCGGAACCATCGAGTCGATGGATTTAATACCGGTCTGTAACGGTTCATTAACCGACTGCCGATCAGCAATACCCGGCGCAGGAAATTCCACACGACGGTGGTCAGCAGCGGGAATCTCCCCTTTGCCGTCCAACGGTTGACCGAGCGCGTTGACAACGCGACCGATCATCGCTTCGCCTACCGGCACCTGCATAACACGACCGGTGCGTTTGACCGTGTCGCCTTCTTTAATCGTTTCGTAGTTGCCCAGCAATACGGCGCCGACGTTCGACTCTTCCAAGTTGAGCGCCATCCCGTATACGCCGTTCGGCAACTCGAGCAGCTCACCGGCCATACACTTGTCAATACCATAGATATGTGCGATACCGTCGCCCACTTCCAATACCGAGCCTACTTCATCGACATTGAGGTCTGCTGTGTAATTTTCGATTTGCTGTTTAATCACCGATGTTATTTCATCCGGTTTAATTTTCATATTGCGTTAGTCACCTCAATCCCATGTTTTTCCGATAGTAGGGTCGTCTTCATTTCGTGTAACTGTCGTTTCAAGGACCCGTCAATGCGCCGGTCGCCGATCGTCACGATCATGCCGCCCAAAATCGACGGATCGATCGTTTTTTCCAGATAAATTTCTTTTCCGGTCAATTCGGTCAACTCGCGAATCAAACGAGTTTCTTCTTCGTCAGTCAAGTCCACCGCCAAGCGCACCTGCGCTTCGGCAATGTTGCGTTCGACATGCGACAACTCCAGATAGACATCAATAATATCCGGCAGGAGCGCAATTCGGCCGCGGTCAATGACAACACCCAGAAATCGCATGACCATCGGATTCAGATGTTGCATGAAAATCCGTTCTACGACTTCTTTTTTTGCCTCGCGGGAGATCAACTGATTGCGCAAAAAGTCCGTCAATTCCGGATTTTGCTGCACAATCTCGCCGATTTGTGCGAGTTCCTGCTCAACTTCTTCCAATGTGCCGGTTTCCTTGGCTAAGGCCAAGAGCGCCGCCGCATATTTTTTGGCAAGTTCTCGGTTATTTTTCATCTTACCGACCTACTTGCTTTGTAGCCAACTTTTCGATGCAGTCATTAATCAGTTTACGATTCATATCCGCATCAAGGTTTTTGGCAATCAGCCGCTCAGCGATCGCTGTAGCGAGCTCTACCACCTCGGCACGCAAATTCTTCACAAGTTCCTCGCGTTCTTCCGCCAATTGACGGGTAGCGAGCGTTTTTTCCTGTTCGATTTGAGTGCGTACCGTATCCAGTTGCGCTTGGGCTTGTTGTTCCGCTTCCGCAACGGCTTTATTAACGATTTCCTGCGCTTGCGCGCGTGCCGATTCCAGTTGCGCCTGGTATTCCGCATGCAGTGCTTCCGCCTGTTTCCGGGCTTGTTCCGCGCCGCTTAAATCTGCAGCAATCCGAGCTTTACGTGCATCGAGAGTCCGCATCAGCGGACCGAAACCGAATTTTCCTATGATGGCAACGAGAACGAAAAAGTTGAGGATTTGGATAATCAAAGTAAGGTTAAATTCGACCAATGAAATTCCCTCCTCAAAACACTAGATGCCAAATTAGAGCAAGTCAACGAGCGGGTTGGCAAATACCAAAACGAGCGCAATAACCGACGAAATAATCGGAATCGATTCGATCAAGCCGATCGAGATCAGCAAGTTAACCATCAAACGTTGCGCCATTTCCGGCTGACGAGCCATGGCGTCCAATGCAGTCGTAGCCGCTTTCGCGTCAGAGAATGCCGCCGCAATCGAAGCGACGCAAGCGATCAAAGCTGCGCAAATCGCAGAAACAACAAGTACTAAAGCAGTAGATTCCATTATAGTTTCCTCCTAAAATAAAATTCCATTATGTACGTTTCGTACATGCTGAATTAATGGCCGCCCTCACCAATTGCACCGCCCAGGTATGCGGTCACGAGGATCGTAAAAATAAACGCCTGGATCAAACCAATGACTAACGAAACACCGATCCATAAGATAGGTACACCGACTGGCGCCAGATAGTTTAAAACTTCCAGCAAAATTTCCCCCGCCAAAATGTTGCCGAATAGACGCATTGCCAACGTAATCGGTTTTGCGATTTCTTCGATCAGGTTAATAAAAACGAACGGAGCGAAGGGTTTGAAGAAGTGTGCAAAATACTCTTTGAACCCTTTGTTTTTCACGTACAGTGCGTGCGTCGCCAGGGATGCTGCAATCGCCAGGCCCAATGTCGTATTCACGTCATTTGTGGGCGAGGTAATGAGGTGCGGCGTCGGTAACAACCCGATCTCGTTTCCGATAAAGATAAAGAAAAAGAGCGTTAACAGCATGTATACCGCTTTACGATAATCGGGCCCGAGAATGGAATGAAACTGATCGCTTAAATTCTCTACGATCATTTCCACTGCGTTTTGCACACCGGACGGTACCATTTCACGACTCCGCGTCGCCAACAATACCAAAATAAAAACCAGTGCGCCGGTCAGCCAGGTCATGTAAATCGTGTCCATGTTAACGGCCATTCCCCAAAGATATTGCACATCATGTGTACCTGTGTGTAGATGCATAGCTTCACCCCCTTCCGCCAGGACATACTCACCTTTTTTTTATATGCTTGAAGTCGCCCAAAAACGTGACAAAGTAGTACACGAGTTTCAGCGACAGTAAGCCGCAAACCGTAGCCCCGAAATGGGCTAAATGGGTTTTTAAGACCACCAGCAAAAAGATGATGGCCACAAAGAAACGCCCTGCCGCGACATTGGTTAAGCTTTTCGCCATATCCAGATCATCGCGATCGCGTCGCTTAAACGCGATCAATGCAAGGTACGAAAAATACGCTATATTAAAGGCGCCGCCTATGATCCAACCGACGGCCCAATCCCCTTTACCGAACAGGAGAACGAGGACCGCCCCCGCGGCCATCAACGCTCCTTGCCAATGCATGCAGGCAAGCAGCCAACGAAAAAGTTCCCGACCGTCTGTCATTTGCGAATCATGTCACGAACTAACGTCAACAGACCTGCCAGCGCACCCGCCACGCCTCCGGCCAGTAAACCGAATGGAGCCGTGCCGATATATTTATCGAGAAGATACCCTAAATACAGGCCGAATAAAATCGTACAAAGCAGTGTCATACCGGCACCGGTAGCGATGGCTAACGCCCGCCGCCAATTAAATTCCTGTTCTTTCACCGGAGACCTCCTTGCCGTGCACATGAGGTTATAAGGGCCTGCACATGCAGTTATTATTCTATCATAATTCATTAGCGTTGGCTATAAATTCAGGCGGTTTTTTCGCCGTTTTACCATAAGCATACAAAAGCGCCTGCACAATTCGACCGGCCGCTTTACCGTCGCCGTACGGGTTGACAGAATTCGCCATCCGACGGTACAAATCATCATCGGTTAAAAGACGTTTCGCTTCCCGGTAGACATCTTCTTCCGCCGTGCCGACCAGGCTTACCGTACCGGCCGCTACCGCCTCGGGTCGTTCCGTGGTATCGCGCAACACGAGTACCGGTTTGCCTAAGCCCGGCGCTTCTTCCTGAATACCGCCGGAATCGGTCAAAATCAGATCGCTTTGCGCCATCAATTGCGCAAACGGTTCGTAATCCAACGGTTCGATCAAATGCACGTGCGGCACATCGCCAAGTTCCGCTCGGACGACTTCGCGCACCGCCGGATTTTTATGAACAGGAAATACCAGTTCCAAGTTCGGTACATCTTCCAGTATCCTCCGTAACGCGCGATATACGTCGCGCATCGGGGCGCCCAAATTTTCGCGCCGATGGGTGGTTACCAGAAGCGTACGCCGTGACGGGTCAAGCTTCACCGGCAGCGTATTCGGATCAAAAGGACGGCCGACTGTCTGCAAAAGCGCATCGATGACCGTGTTACCTGTCACGAAAATCGATTCTTCCTCGACATTTTCTCGCAGCAGATTCGCTTTTGTTTCCGGTGTCGGCGCAAAATGGTAACGCGCCAGCCGTCCGGTCAGGCGGCGGTTCATTTCTTCGGGAAACGGCGAGTAAATATCGCCCGTCCGTAAACCCGCTTCCACGTGCCCGACAGGAATCTGCTCATAAAATGCGGCGAGCGCGCCGGCAAAAGTTGTCGTCGTGTCGCCGTGAACCAAGACTACATCAGGACGTTCCTGTTGCAGACATGTCCGCAAGCCGAGCAACGCCCGGCTGGTGACGTCATATAAAGTTTGTCCCGGCGCCATGATATCCAAATCGTAATCCGGTGTAATCGCAAACAACCGCAACACCTGGTCGAGCATTTCGCGATGCTGCGCGGTCACGGTAACGCATACGGAAAACTCCGGATGCCGTGCGAGTTCGGAAACGACGGGAGCCATTTTGATGGCTTCCGGACGGGTACCGAAAATTGTCATTACTTTAATGGTCATAAAACGTTCCTCAGTGTTTTTCCGACGCGCACTTGCCGCCTGCAATCATGCCCAAGTAGCGTGCCCACCAAAGTCCCGCCGCCGTTACCACACCGACTACGACGACACCGAAAACAACATTTAAATGTACTACCAATAGTGCGATCATCCCCAGAAAAGCGGTAATCGCATACATCAATAAAACCACCTGCTTTTGCGATAAGCCGCTATCGAGCAGACGGTGATGCAAATGCCCGCGGTCCGGCGCGAAAATCGGCATGCCCGAAAGCTTGCGCCGCACGATCGCCAGCGCCGTATCCATAATCGGCAAGCCCAGCGCTATGACCGGCACAACCAAAGCGACGGTAGCCGCTGTTTTCATCACACCCATGATCGATACCGCGGCGAGCGTGTAGCCTAAGAACATGCTGCCCGTATCGCCCATAAAAATCTTCGCGGGGTTGAAATTATACTGCAGAAAACCGATCGCCGCGCCCGCCATCGCGACCGTAATCGCCACGCTGTTCCATTGCCCCATTTGGTACGCAATCAGCGCCACGGAAACGGCGGCGATCGAACTTACGCCGGCCGCCAAGCCGTCTAAACCGTCGATCAAATTCACCATATTGGTGAATCCCACCACCCACAAAATCGTGAGCGGTACGGAAATAAATGCGCTTAAATAAATATAATCGCCAAGCGGATTTAAAATCCAGTCGACACGTACACCACACGCTACCAGCACAACCGCCGCCAAAATCTGACCGAGCAATTTTACCTTAGCGGGAATCTGACAAATATCATCCCATACGCCGACCGCAATAATCACGGCCGAGCCCATCAGTAAACCGATCACTTCGGTCGATAACGGCAAACTGTACAGCACCGATGCCAAAAATCCGATATAAATTCCCAAACCGCCCAAACGCGGTACGACTCCATGATGAACCTTGCGCGCATTGGGATTATCCATCGCTCCGACCCGACAGGCCAAACGCTTCACGGCAGGGGTAATGACATAGGTCACGATGAGCGCAATCCCGAACGCAATTACATACGCCAAGCTCTTCCGCCTCCTCTATTCTCATTCATCGTTATTGTATCATAACGCGCGTCTTAATAACATTAATTTTGTCAAGCGCGATTTTACCGTTCATTTTTGCGCTTAGAAAATATTTTTTACATTACGCTATTGACCTTATTTTTATTAGCTTATTCATTCTGTATTTGTGTCTATTTTATTCTTGATCGGAATGGAAAATCAATTGACAACTATTCCCACTATCCCCTACAATAAATCTCATCATTTTCGTCTGTCAAAATGTGCAGATAAAGTCGAGCGTTACGCGTCATTATCCTGTTTGCTGCAGGGGATGCGTCAGCGCTCCATGTAAATTAATCCTAAAGGAGTTTACCCAATGAAAAAAATTACCACTACCCTCTTGGCGGCCCTCATGCTTCTCTCCGCCACCCCCTCCGCGTACGCGCTGGAGACGCCCGCCAACGAAACCACACGTGTACAACGGGTTATGACCAAAGAAACGCGCACCGAAACAGTGACGCACACCGAAGAACGCACCAAAGAAACCCGACACGGTCACTCCGTTCGCGTGCAACCGCCGGCCGGTAAAGTGCAACTGGGTTTTGACGGTGTAGCCGAAACCGGCTTTGAAAAATGGACCAACGCCGCGATGTCGGTGTTCTCGATTTTCAAAAAATCACCGGTTAAGAAGGCTAAGCAACCGCTTTTACCCGCACTGAAAGAACAGGACCTGCCCTATTTTGAAATCTCCAAAATGCACGGACACAAGCGCACCACCGGCATCACGACGACGGTAACCAAGGAGCAGACAACTATCTATCCGGGTCTGCCCATGGATACGAAACCGCAGTCGGAAGATCCGTTCGAACGAATGATCAGAGACTTCGGTCCGGAATCCGTCAAACGCTAAACGACGGATTCTCTCCGTCGCGCCATGATGCCGTTTGATCGTATGATTATGCGATAAATAGCAAGCGGAAATACAACTTTTTTAGATGTTGTATTCGCGCAATAAAAAAAGACTCGCCGAGCGAGTCTTTTTTATGTTTAGAATTAGAAGCGGTAGTTCAAGCCGACGCCGACACCTTTACGGTTCAAGTCTTCGTCGCGATCCTGGTACGTGTAATTAACGTCCAAGTCGAAGTTCGGGTTCAGATCATACAAAGCACCGACTTTGTATTCTTTTTCTTCACTCGAAACTTTGACGCTGGCATAGCCGTCAAATTTGTCGGTCAGGTAGGTCATGCCTTCCACGCCCGCGTAGAGTTTGTTGCCGGCCACGTCGTAGTTGCGATTGCCGAGGGTCACATATACGTTATCGTTCAAACGATATTTACCGTACACATCAAATTCATTGCCCATGTTGACAAGGTCACGATATTCCGCGCCGATCACGACTTTATCGGCGATACCGTGTTCCACGTAGACCGCATGCGAACCGTCCTGCGCTCCGTTGTAACCGTAACCTACATTCGTGCCGCCTTCCGGAATATACGTCACCGGCGCTGCCATGGCGGCGCCCGCCACAAAGCATGCACACGCTGTTAAAATAGCTAATTTACGCATTTCTTTTCCCTCCTTCAAGTATCCTATCGATTAGTTTCATTATAGAGGATACGTTCGTTAATGTACAGTCAAAATTGCCGGTTAAAAAAATTTAATCCGCCGGCGACGCTTGACGTAACATTATGTAAAAGTGCATTATAGATATACTCAAATGAAAGGATCGGATATGTCATTTTTAAAAATTGAAACGCTGCGCAGTCGCTCTTTACGGACCGACTCTACCTTGCTTTTGGAAGGTGTTTTGGTCGGGTTGCTGGCGGGCGGCGCGGGTGTCATTTATCGTTTGCTGATCAGTTGGTGCGAGGACAGTGTCAGCTATTTGGCGCAACTGGCCGCCTTGGACTGGTCCCGGTTGCCGCTGATCCTGATCGCTTTTTGCATCGGCGCCATTGCACTGGGCGCGATCGTTCGTCACGAACCGTATGCGGGCGGCAGCGGTATCCCGCAGGTGACCGCAGAAATTACCGGTCGGATTCAAACGTCCCCGCTTTCGGTTTTGCTGCATAAATATTTGGGCGGAACCATCGCCGCGCTTTGCGGCTTATCCCTCGGTCGCGAAGGCCCGTCCATTCAGCTCGGCGCGATGTGCGGTAAACTCGTCGCCCGGGGTTTGAAACATAATTATATTCGGGCGCAAAATTTGATGTCATGCGGCGCGGCGGCCGGTCTTTCGGTCGCGTTTAACGCCCCGGTATCCGGCGTACTGTTTTCGCTGGAAGAAATTCATAAAACGATTACGAAGCGCTTGATCATCAGCTGCTTCGCCGCCGCCTTGACGGCGGATGTCGTCAGTCAATACGTATTCGGTCTCGCGCCGATTTTCCATTTTCCCGAGATCGGCAAGATGCCGGTCAGCATGTACCCATGGGTCGTTCTGCTCGGCATTGTTTCGGGCTGCATGGGCGCTGTATATTTTTGGGGTCTGCGCGGCTGCTACTATGTGTACGGCAAATTGAATTTATATATTTTATTGCGACCGCTGCCGGCGATTCTCTGCTCGTTCGTGCTGATGCTCTTCTTCCCGATCGTCTTGGGTGGCGGGCATCCGATCTTGGGCCAGCTGTTAAATGCGCCGCATGCGCTTTGGTGGTTATTGCTGCTGCTCGTGGTCAAAACCGCTTTTTCCTTGATTTCATTTGCCTCCGGCGTACCGGGCGGCATCTTCCTGCCGATTTTGATTCAAGGCGCGATTCTCGGCTGTCTGTTCGGTCAAATCGTCGCGCCGGAGTACGTCGTGCTTTTCATCGTGCTCGCGATGGCGGGCTATCTGACGGCGGTCGTGCGCAGCCCGCTCACGTCGCTCTTACTTTTATTTGAAATGACGCAGCGCATCTCCTACTTTTTACCGCTCGCTATTTGCTGTCTGTTGGCGTATTACACGGCGAACGCGCTCGGCACGCCGCCGATTTACGAATATTTATTGCAAAACATTTTGCGTAAAGAAAAACCGCGTCCCGATTTCGATACGACGATGATGCAGGTGACCGCGGTTGTTTCCGATCACAGCCCGCTTGCCGGCACGGCCTTGCGTGACATCGCGTTACCGCCGCACGCGTTAGTGATCGCCATTGATCGCCAGGGCGTCGCGGTGGTGCCACGCGGCGAAACGGAAATCCAGGCCCACGATCAGCTGGTCTTTGTCTTGCCGCGCAATCAGATCGGCGCGCTCGAAGCGCTGCTCGATGAAACCACCGAATACGAACAACCGTAGCTTGCTGCGGTTGTTTTTTTATTCTGACACGGCAAGCTGCCGAGCGCGGTATTTACGGGTATAATAAAAGCAAAGGAAACAGAGGAGGAATGAACATGCCAAAACTGGTAGTACTCAACCATCTGACACCGGAACGCTTGGAACGTTTGCAACGGGTCCGCCCCGATGCCACTGTCGAAGCGTACGCTAAAATGAGCGAGGCGCTGCCGCACCTGGAAGATGCCGATGCGGTGGCCTTGTGGGGTTCCATGGATCCGCTTCCCGTGCTGGAAGCCGCGCCGAAACTGCGCTGGCTGCACAGCATGAGCGCCGGGATTGAAAAACTGTTGCCGCCTCCCATGCAACAAAACGATATCGTCTTGACGCACACCGCCGCGATTCACGATGCGCCGGTCGCGGAGCGGGCGCTGGCGTTGCTGCTCGCGTTGCGTCACAAATTAAAACGCGCCGTGACGGCGCAAGCGGAAAAAAATTGGGATCCGCAGTCATTTACGTCGCTGGAAAATACGAAAGTGTTGATCGCCGGTTTCGGTGGCATCGGTAAAGAAATCGCCAAACGCTGCGCGGCCTTCGGCGCGGAAATCATCGCGGTAAAAAATCACCTTACGGAAGAGGCTTTGGCCGATCGCGTCATCACCAACGATGAATTGATGAGCGTCTTGCCGGAAGTCGACGTCGTCATGTGCGCGCTGCCCGGCACACCGGAAACGGAAGGATATTTCGGCGCCAAAGAAATCGCCGCGATGAAAAAAGGCGTTTACTTCATCAATATCGCGCGCGGCACCATCGTTGACGAAGCCGCCTTGATCGAGGCGCTGCAGTCGGGTCGCGTCGCGGGCGCGGGTCTTGACGTCACCGCGCGGGAACCGTTACCGGAGGATTCGCCGCTGTGGACGCTCGACAATGTCATTTTGACTCCGCATACCGCGGCGCGCGTCTACGGCTACATGGACAAAGTTTTAGATGTGCTGGCGGATAATTGGCAACGCTTTTTACGCGATCAGAAGTTGAAGAATGTCATTGATAAAAAACGCGGGTATTGAAAAATAAAAAAAGAACGCGATCGCGTTCTTTTTTTATTGCGAATTATTCTACCGTCGTTTCAATCAGCGCCAACACTTCGTCCCGCTTGGTTTGCATCAACTCCCGATCGCCGCGCGTTTCCAAATTGAAACGTACCAGCGGTTCGGTATTCGACTGCCGCAAATTGAATCTCCATGTGCCGAAATCCATGCTCAAGCCGTCCAAATATTTTACTTCCCGCGCCTGATCACGATACGCCGCTTCGACGACGGCTAAGGTTTCCTCCGTTGATTTTACGACGCGATTGATCTCGCCGCTGCAAGGGGACTGTGCTTCCATATCAGCAATCAGTTGCGAGAGCGGTTTGCCTGTTTCGCAAATGATTTGCGCGACTAAAAGCCAGGGGATCATGCCGCTGTCGCAATAGGAAAAGTCGCGGAAGAAATGGTGCGCGCTCATTTCCGCTCCGTACAGGCCATCCACACGCCGCATCGTTTCTTTCATAAAAGCGTGGCCGCCTTTGGATTCCACCGCGGTGGCACCGTAGCGTTCACAAATCGCCTGCGTGTTCCAGTACAGACGCGGATCGTGCACGATGGTCGCGTGCGGATCCTGCTCTAAAAAGTGTTCCGCGAGCAATCCCAAGACATAGTATCCTTCGACAAAATTACCTTTTTCATCCACTAAAAAGCAACGATCGAAATCGCCGTCCCAGGCCACGCCCAATTGCGCTTTTTCCGCTACGACCGCCCGACTCGTCACCAGCCGGTTTTCTTCGATCATCGGGTTCGGTACACCGTGAGGAAAGGTCGCGTCCGCGTCCATGTACAACTCATGCCAGGTGAACGGCAAATGCGTTTTCAAATCGTTAAACGCCAAACCCGCGCCGCCGTTGCCGGCATTGACCACGATGTGCATGGGCTTTAAATGACTCAGATCCACGTACTGCAATAAAGTTTCGATATACTCTTTCTGTACGTCGAGCGTTCGGTAAACGCCTTTTGTTGCCGGCGTGGCAAAATGGCCGGCGAAAACGCGCTCTTCGATTTCTTTTAAACCGGTATCCGCGCTAATGGGAATGCCTTCTTCACGCACCAGTTTCAGGCCGTTGTAATTGACCGGATTGTGGCTGGCCGTCACCATGACGCCGCCGTCCAAACCGTAATGAAACGTCGCGAAATACACCATCTCGGTGCCACAGACGCCGATATCATACACATCCGCGCCGCCGTCTGTCAAACCGCGCGCCAACGCCTCAGAAAGGCGCGGCGAGCTTTCGCGGATATCCCGTCCGATCGCTACTTTGCGCGCCTTGTATTGGTCCGCATACGCGCGTCCGACACGGTAACTTACTTCTTCATCCACTTCCGTCGGCACGATGCCGCGAATGTCATACGCCTTAAAGCCGTTGCGACTCTTCTCCAGTGCTTCCATTTACGTATCCTTTCCCTCTAACCGCTCCAGCATCGTTTGGTAACCGTCCGCGCCGTAACGCAACGCGCGTTTGACGCGGCTGATCGTTGCGGAACTCGCTCCCGTAAGCGATTCGATATCTTCATATTTTTGACCGCTGTGCAGCAACTGCGCCACCTGCCAGCGCATACTCAAGTCTCGCAGCTCGGAAACGGTACACAAATCTTCCAAAAGCGCATACCCTTCCTCGCGCGTTTCAAGTGCCAGCAACGCATCCAGCAGGCTGTCCATTGCCGGGCTGACCAATCTCGGATTTACGCTCATCATTTCCCCTCCTATTATTCTTTATTATAGCACATAGTAAAACAAATACGCTCGTATTACAGCGGCAAAAACAAGCTGTTCATACCGGCATAGGCGAACGTTATGGCGACTTACCAAAACGAATTCCCGCACGCAAAAAGAGATCCTGTACGGGATCTCTTTCGTCATATACGTTAAAAAATAAATTCCGGCTCGTCTTTTGTGATCAGACCGATTTTCACTTGCGCATGAAATACTTCGGTCAGGTATTTTGCCAAAAGGTCACGCCCGCGTTCCAGATCTTCACGGCGATCGGAAAATCCGTCCAAAAGGTAAAGAATATCTTTCGTTTGGGGCGTGATTTTACCGAGTTCGCTTTGCCTCCATAAAAACCGGCGCGTACGCACGGTCGTACCGGATGCGTACACAATCTCTCCGAGGTCCGGCGCTTCCGCAACCGTCTCGCCGAACGGCACGAAGGTATCGTTTTCTCGCGCGCGACGTACGCCGAGCGTGCCCTCCGCCAAAGAGTCGACGGCATGCGCGCCGATCGGCACGGACTCAAGCAATGATGCGGCATTTCCCAAATCGACCAGCGGTGTAATCGAGGTCAGCATTTTTCCTTTGGAAATACGCGTCAAGAGTGCTTCAATGGAACTCGGATATTTATTCGGATTGATACCGACCGCGCGAAACGCTTCGCGGTACGCGGCCAGTTCCGATTATTCCTTTACTTTCACGCCGCGGTATTTTTCCGCCGCTTGCGCCTGCGCTTTCGCAAACAGTTCCGCCACCGCTTGGCTTTTCCGTAACGGCTCGATGCCGGTGGCGACTACCACTCCCACCATATAGTGAGGTAATACGTCAAATACTTCTTCGCTGACAAAATATTTCATACTGCTTCTTTTACTTTACTCACGTATGCGCGCAAATGCGGATAGCAAAAAAGCAGCCTGAAAGCTGCTTTTCAGATTAAAACAAGGCACGACAAATCGCAATCACGATCGTTCCCGGGATACCGAATAAAGCGACGATAATGGCATCCCAAAAGGTCCAGGGAAGTTTCATGAGCATCGCATCGATCAGCCAATACAAGAGTCCGCCGGCAATGATATTACCGATAAACGGAGCTAATGCCCAGCCCAAGACGCGGAAAATTAAAATCGCGATGATCGCAACCACAACAAAAGTAATCAGGGTATTCAATGCTACCATTTTACTCTCCTCCTTACATACTTTGACGGTGGGCGACTGCGCCGGCTAAGGTGACGCCGTCCACAAAACCGATATCTCCACCGGCCGGTAAGCCTCGCGCGATGCGCGTGATCGTAATGCCGATGGGCTTGACCAAACCCGCGATGTAGAGAGCCGTCGCTTCCCCCTCCGCGTCCGGGTCGGTAGCCATAATAATCTCTTTCACCGTATCGTCTCGCAAACGTTCCAAAAGTTCGCGAATATGAAGCTGCTCCGGCTGAATACCGTCCAAAGGCGAAAGCGCGCCATGCAACACATGGTACACACCGTGATATTCATGGCAACGTTCCATGGCTTGCACATCCGTGGGAGATTCAACCACGCAAATCACACTGTGATCACGCCGCGAATCGGCGCAAAATTCACAGGGATCCCGGGTGGACAGATTGCCGCACACAGAGCAGTACTTGGTCTGCGCTTTCGCGGTCTTGATGGCCTCAACAAACGCGTCCACCGACTCCTGCGGCTCTTCCAAAATAAAGTACGCCAAGCGGCGGGCGGTTTTCACGCCGACGCCGGGCAGGCGACGAAATTGTTCCGTCAGCCGCTCTAACGGTTCGTTCATTAAAACATTCCCGGAGGAAGACCCATCCCGCCGGTAATGCGGTTAACTTCCTGCGAAGCCATGTCGTCAATTTTGCGTCCCGCTTCATTGACGGCCGCCGTTACCAAGTCTTCCAGCATTTCGGCGTCCTGCGCTTCCAAGACCGCCGGATCAATTTTTAATTCCGTAATTTGCTTTTCACCGTTCATCACGAGGCGGATCGCACCGCCACCCGCTGTTACTTCGGTTGTTTTTCGTTTCAGTTCCTCTTGCATTTTGGCCATGTCGTCTTGCATTTTTTTGACCTTTTTCATCATGCCGGCCATTTGCGCTTTATTACCAAACATTGATTGCCCCTCTTTCACGGTAGATAAATAGTCCAATACTGTTTTATTCTTCCCATACATATATATCACAGTCACCGGCAAACTGCAAGGCGTTCGCGAGCACCGGATCATTTTGATCCGCGGGGTCAATATCCTCCCGGCGGATCTTGCGGTACTCCCCCGGCGATGTCACCGAAGATGCGGAAACCGCTGTTTTTTCCGATGACGGTGCCGCCGCTTCGTCTCGTTGCAATGCTTCAGCACGAGCGCGCGCTTCATCCGCCTGAGTGCTTTGGGCGGCTACGGCTAAGAGCGTCAGCTCGACGCCGGTGAGTTCCTGCAAAATACCGGCCACTTCCTGTCGGTATTCCGGCCGATTCGCCGCATCGACCAGAAACGCATGCTCAATCGCGATGATGACATGAGTGCCGGCGATTAAAAGAAGTTTCGCATTGCGGTAGCAGGCCGCCTGCGCCATTTTTTTGCGGGCGAAAAGCGCCTCGACAACTTTTTGCCAAATCCCGTCATATTGCGCGGGAAGCACAAAAAAGTCAACGTTCTCCGCCGCTTTTTCCTGCTTCTTCACCGAAGATCTCGTTACCTTTGTTTGAAGTGGCGTTGCGGAAGGAGTCCGCTGCGGCGCAACAGGTTCCGTCGGTAACGGTTGCGCCGACGTTTTGGGCGACACGGCCGTTTTTTTTCGCGCTGACGGCGACGGCACACGTGCCGGTTCTGTCGGCGCAACATGCTCCTCTTCGTCAACGGGAGAAAACGGTGCCACGTTCATTTCCCATTCCGCGGCGCTGACGGCCGCGTCCTCATCATCCGGCGGAGTCGGTTCCGTGCGCCGCGCTTTTGCCGTGACGCCGCGTTGCACGGCTTCTTCCAGTGCGCTTACACGTTGCAGCAAGGCCGGCGAAACAGCCGCCTCTTTATTTTCCAACGCCGTGATGCGCTCTTCCCACTCGGCGGCATTCACTTCCCCGCCGCTGCGGCAAAGCGCCAACAAAGTAAGTTCCGTCGCCATGCGCACGGAGCCGGCAAATCGCGCTTCCCGCAAACCGTCCGCCGTGCGCGTGGCGAGCGTGGCCAAGCGGCCGGCAGGTAGCGTTTGTGCTATGTTTTGTAAGCGCGGAAACGCCTCGCCGTAGATGGCAAGTTCCGGAAAGTCGGGGTCGATTTGACACAAAAGAGCGTCGCGCAGCCATTGCAACAGCTGCTGCAATACGACGGCCGGTTCTTTGCCGGAGCCCAAAATATCCTGAAAAATTTGCAACGTGCGCGCGCTGTCACGCGCCAAAACGGCTTCCGCCAAACCCGTGATTTCTTCCTGGTCCGGCAGTCCTAAAACTGTAGTGACCACGGCTTCCGTGATGGCGCCTCCGGTGCCGGCGCATTGATCCAACAGACTTAGAGCGTCGCGCAAACCGCCTTCCGCACGTACGGCGATCAACCGCGCCGCGCCTTCGCTCAGTTCGATACCCGAACCCTGCGCGACTTTCAACAGTTGCGCGGTGATAGCGGCCACGGAAATACGCCGAAATTCATACCGCTGGCAACGCGAAATAATGGTGGCCGGCAAGCGTTCCGGTTCGGTCGTCGCCAAAATAAACACGACATGTTCCGGCGGCTCTTCCAGTGTTTTCAACAACGCGTTCGCCGCTTCCTTGGTAAGCATGTGCGCTTCATCGATGATATATACTTTGGTCCGCGCAACGGTCGGCAACTGCGCGACGGTATCCCGCAACGCGCGCATCTCGTCAATGCCGCGATTGGACGCCGCGTCAATTTCACTCACATCAAAGGCGGTGCCTTGCGTAATTTCCCGACAACGTTCGCATGCATTGCACGGTTCCGCCGTGGGTCCGTGGATGCAGTTGAGCGCTTTGGCTAAAATTTTCGCCATACTCGTCTTGCCCGTGCCGCGCGGACCGGAAAACAAATACGCATGCGCCACTTTACCGCGGGCTACCGCTTGCGCAAGCGTATGCGCGATCGGATCCTGGCCGACGACGTCGGCGAACGTCTGCGGCCGCCATTTACGATACAATGCCAAGTACGCCATGCCTTGCCCCTTTTCTTTATGAAATAAAAAACGCAGCGGAACGCTGCGATATCCGGTTACCGGCAGAAACCGTTTATGACAACCTCCCGAGTTACCTCGTGGCACATGAAAGGATTCGCTTACTGCTGCTTCCTCTCGGACCTGACAGGGTTCACGAACTTCCATTGCACAAGCCCCGAAAGGTTGCCATAAACGACCTCTGCACAGTCGCCGGTTATTTCATTATACAAAAAACGGTACGAAAGCGCAATACTTCCGTACCGTCATTTCTTACGGATGATGCCGCAACGCCGCGGTCACCGCCGCGTCCAACATAAGCGCGGTCGTTACCGAACCGATACCGCCCGGAACCGGTGTCGCCGCCTGCGCTTTCGCGAGCGCCTCCGGCGCGACATCACCGACGGTTTTGCCGTCCACGCGATGAATGCCGACATCGACGACAACCGCATCTTCACTCACCATATCCGGCGTCACCATCATCGCTTTGCCGACCGCCGCGACCAAAATATCCGCCGCGCGAGTGAAGTGTGGCAAGTCCTGCGTTTTGGAGTGGCAAATGGTAACCGTCGCATTCGCCGCCAGCAATAATTGCACAACGGGTTTACCGATGACATCGCTGCGACCGATCACGACCGCGTGTTTACCGGCGAGCGGAATGTCATAATGCCGCAATGTAGCGAGCACCGCCCGCGCGGTCGCCGGCACAAATGCGGTGCGCCCCGTCACAAGCCGGCCTACCTGCGTCGGTGTCAAACCGTCGATATCCTTGCCCGGCGCAATCGCTTCGACCAGCGAACTGCGATCCAGTCCCGGCGGCAACGGCATTAAAAGTAAAATGCCGTCAATCTGCGAATTCTGATTCAGCGCGTGAATCGTCGCCAAAGCGTCCTCTTGCGTCAGATTTTCCTCGGGCTCGACCCGTTCGACATATAATCCCGCTTGCGTTGCAGACTTCGCTAAAAAGTCGCCGTACATCTGCGCCGCCCGATCCGCGCTGAAACGCACAATGGCCAGCCCCGGAGTAACGCCCTTCGCCGCCAGCATGCGAATTTTTTTCGCCGTGGTTTCCTGCTGCGCGGCCGCTACCGGCGCCCCCTTAAGTTCTCGCATGAATCCTCCTCAAAAAAGACCGACAATGTTTCCGTCCGCCGTCACGTCGATTTTTTCCGCGGCCGGCTTTTTCGGTAATCCCGGCATCGTCATGATGTTGCCGGTAAGAGCGACGATGAAGCCTGCGCCGGCACTGATTTTAAGTTCGCGTACGTGCAGCGTAAAGCCGCTGGGACGGCCCAGTTTGTTCGGATCATCGGAGAACGAATACTGCGTCTTGGCGATGCAGACCGGCAACGCCGCATACCCGCCCGCTTCAATATCGGCCAACGTTTTTTGCGCCGCCGCTTCTAAAACAATATCGTCCGCGCCGTAAATCTCCTGCGCAATCGTACGAATTTTATCGGGAACACTCAATTCGCTCTCATACAGCGGCTGAAAATCAGCGGCGCCCTTGGCAATTTCCTCCAGCACGGCTTGCGCAAGTTCCTTACCGCCTTCTCCGCCTTTGGCAAAAACATCGGACAGCGCGACGGGTACGCCGCGTTCTTCGCAGTATGTACGAATCGCCGCCATTTCTTCCGCCGTGTCGCTGGCGAACGCATTGATCGCCACAACAGCGGGAACATTATATTTGGCAATATTTTCTAAATGTTTGCCGAGGTTTTCTAAGCCCCGCTTAAGCGCGTCGACATCCGGTTCGGTGAGTTCGTTTTTCGCGCGACCGCCGTGCATTTTGAGCGCGCGCACCGTCGCGACCAATACCGCCACTTCCGGTTTTAACTTGCCGTAGCGGCATTTAATATCAAAGAATTTTTCCGCACCCAGATCCGCGCCGAAACCGGCTTCCGTAACGACATAGTCCGCCAGGTGCAACGCGGTTTGGGTGGCCACCAGCGAGTTGCAACCGTGCGCGATATTCGCAAACGGACCGCCGTGCACCAGCGCCGGCACATGCTCAATCGTCTGCACCAGGTTGGGCGAGATCGCGTCTTTCATAAGCGCCGTCATCGCGCCCTGCGCATGCAGGTCGCCGGCCGTTACCGCCTTACCGTCGTAATCGTAGGCGACGATAATGCGGCTGAACCGTTCTTTCATATCTTTGAGATCCTGCGCGAGACACAAAATCGCCATGACTTCGGACGCAACCGTAATATCAAAACCGTCTTCACGCGGCACGCCGTTCACTTTGCCGCCCAAACCGACCACGATGTGGCGCAATGCCCGATCATTCATATCGACCACGCGTTTCCACACGATCCGACGCGGATCAATGCGCAACGTATTGCCCTGTTGCAGATGGTTATCGAGCATGGCCGCCAATAAATTGTGCGCCGCGGTAATGGCGTGCATGTCGCCGGTAAAATGCAAGTTGATATCTTCCATCGGCACCACTTGCGAATAACCGCCGCCGGCGGCACCGCCCTTGATTCCCATGCACGGCCCGAGCGACGGTTCACGCAACGCCACCATCACTTTTTTGCCGAGTTTGGCAAGTCCCTGCGCCAAACCGACCGTGGTGGTCGACTTGCCTTCACCGGCAGGCGTCGGAGAAATCGCCGTAACCAAAATCAAATGTCCGTTTTTTTCGCCGTCCAGCTTACGAATTAAATCATAGCCGATTTTGGCCTTATAGCGTCCGTACGGTGCTAAATATTGTTCTTCAATACCTGCCGCCGCGGCAATTTCCGTAATCGGTTGCAGCTTCGCTGCCTGGGCGATTTCAATATCGCTTCGCATGGGATTGCCTCCTTTATTCCGCCAATTGCACCCGGATCTGTCGGGTATCTTCCAAAGTGAGTCCGGCGAGCGGAGTTTGCGTGATAACTACGCCCTCGCCCTCCGGCACTACGCCAACCTGAGCCTGATTGGCCCATTCCAACACATCGCGCAAACGTCGTCCCGTGAAGTCCGGCACAATAATGTTGCCCTCCTCCGTTCGCGTTAACGTCAGCGGCTCGAGAGCCGCTTTTTCCGCCGTACCGGTATCCGCCACGTCCGTCACATTGGGATGAATGCCTCGATAGCGCATAATTTCTCCCATGACCTCGGCAAATACAGGCGCGGCGATCTGTCCTCCATAGTATACGCCTTCCGGATCATCGAGAACAACGAGGCAGACCGCTTCCGGCTGTTCAATCGGACCGAAACCGATAAAGGACGCGATGTAACGTCCCTCCAAGTAGCCGCCGCGTTCCGTATCCAACTTCTGCGCCGTACCGGTTTTGCCGGCGAGACGATAACCGTTGACCTGCGCTTTGACCCCGCCGCCGCCGGAAACCACCTGCTCGAGCATGGGGACCAACGTGTGATCCACTTCGGGAGTAATCGGTTGTCCGACTTCTTCCGCCTGGCTCGCCTGATACGTTGTGCCGTCGGGATTGACAATGGACGCAATGACATGCGGCTTCATCATTTTACCGCTGTTGGCCAGCGCTCCGTACGCCTGCAACATTTGTAACGGCGTGACGGCGATACTTTGCCCGATCGACATGGTCGCTATATCGCTGTCGCGCATGTCGTCCGGGTTGAACAAAATACCCTCGCCTTCGCCCGGCAGTTCGATGCCCGTCGGTTGACCGAAACCGAACCGTTTCGCATAATCTGTCAATACCGCTCCGCCGGTGCGCAGACCGACCATCGCAAAACCCGTATTGATCGAATATTTGATAATATCGACAAGGCGTACGTCACCGTAGCCTTCGCTGTTCCAGTTTTGAATGGTGTGTCCCGACGCATACACCGAGCCGGTATCATGCAATACCGTTTCCGGTGTAATCGAACCCGATGCCAGCGCCGCCGCCGCGATGATCGGTTTAAACGTGGACCCCGGTTCATACAGATCCGTCACCGCGCGATTACGAAAATCTTCTTCCGTACCTTCCGCGAACCGGTTCGGATTATATGTCGGACGATTGGCCATCGCCAAAATTTCGCCGGTACGCGGATCCATCACAATAATGGAACCGCCGGCCGCGCGTGTCGTACCCATGGCGCGATCAAGAGCGCGCTCCGCAAAAAATTGAATTTGCGCGTCAATCGTCAAGTAGACACTGCGCTCCTCATCGGGGAAAAGTTGGGAAAGCGTCGATTTCAAAATCGGCGTTCCGTAACGCGACGTGATAATGGTCTGCTGCTTGCTGTCTCCTTTAATTTCCTGATCAAGCACCATCTCGATACCGTCAAGACCTTTGTCATCGATACCGACAAAGCCCAGTACCTGTGCCAGCAAATTGCCGTTCGGGTAGTAGCGTTTACTTTCTTCCACAAAATGCAAGCCGGTAATCTTTTGCTGCCCGATCAGCGCTTTCACCTGATCGGAAACTTCTTTGTCCAACATGCGTTCCAACCACACAAAACGGTTGGTTTGGGCGAGTTTTTCCGCGAGCTTATCTTCCGGCACAGACAATAGCGGCGCCAGTATCTGCGCCAAAGCCTGCGGGTCCCGGTTCAATTCTTGCGGATCCGCGTACAGCGAAAGCGTGACGGCGCTCACCGCAAGCACTTTGCCGTTGCGGTCATAAATCGTGCCGCGCGGCGACTGTAGCGGCCGCACTTCTTCGGCTTGTCCCAAATCAAGTTCCGCATAGTACGCGCCGCGTACCACCTGTAAATAAAAGAGCCTGCCGCAGATCAGGATGCCGAACACAGCCAATGCCATAAAGAGAAACGCGACGCGCGTCCTCCCCCGCTTTTTCTGCGGTACGGTTTTACTCCTTACTCGTTCCTTCGTCATGCGCATTCCTTTCCTGCCTCAGTTGGTATCGTTCAGCAGCCAGTGTTAACGCTTCCGGCTCGTTGGCCAAAGTTCCGTCCTGCACCCGTTGGCGCAAAACTTTTAACACGGTCGCCGTGTCTTTCCCGTAACGTTGCGGTAATGATGGATCGTACCGCAGATCCCGCGTATGCACCGGCATTGTGGCAAGTTCGGCACGTACCGCGCCGCCGAATGCGCGATGACCGTCGGTAGCGCTGAGCGGCCGTCCGCAGCCGATCACATCCGCCACGCACAAGTCATTTAATTCGTCCAGCGCCTCGGTCAGTTCGCTCGTGGTGCGAAATTCTCCCGAACGCGCCAATTGGCGCAACCAACGTCGCACATTCGCATCCGCCGTATTGGCGTATTGATGGTATTTCATATGATTGGCGACTAAAAATTCGACACGGCTCACCATCGTCGCCGGATATTGCAGACGGGTCAACGCCGCTTTGGCCATTTCGGCGCTGCGCACATCGTGACCGTAATCGGTAATATCGCCTTTATGAAAGCCGCGGATACCGGGCAGGCCTTTCGCCGCGTCATGGAAAAGCGCCGCATAGCGCGCCACCAATGTAGCCGGACTGTGTTCCACAACGACCAGCGTATGCAACCACGCGTCGTAGGCGTGGAAGCGTCCTTGCGGCGTTTCGGGTAAATGGCTCAATTCCGGTAAAATCGCAACCGTTTTATCGATTCCCTGTTCGCGTACCCGGCACGTTTGCTCCGCCAATCCCGAACGAACGAAAAGATCCAAACCGCGGCCGGCATACGGCGCGACCAGCAGCCGATCGAGTTCGGCGCGCACGCGTTCCAGCGAAAGTCCCTCTACCCGAGCAAACGCCTGCGGCATCGCCGCGCACAATTCACGCGTCGGTCGAAAACCGAGCTGCGCAATAAAACGGCAGGCGCGAAACAAGCGCAAAGCGTCTTCCCGAAAGCGTTCATCGGGAGCGCCGACAGTCTGTAAACGTTTTTTCCTCAAATCTTTGCGGCCGTCGTAAGGATCGATCAATGTGCCGTCGGAACGAAACGCCATGGCGTTGACGGTAAAATCACGCCGCGCCAGGTCGTCCGCAAAATGCTTGGCGTAATACACTTTTTCCGGGCGGTGACTGTCCGCTCCATATTCTTCCCCGCGGAAAGTGGCGACCTCATAGGTTGCGCCCGCCCATTCCACCAGGGACACGCCGAACGCGCGTCCGACAGTACCGACCACTTTAAACGGCGACGCGGCAAACACCCGCTCCACTTCGTCCGGCGTGGCGGCCGTCGTGATATCCCAGTCGTGCGGCGTGCGTCCCAGCAATGTATCGCGCACGCACCCGCCCACGGCGTAAGCCTCAAAGCCCGCCTGCTCCAATGTCTGCAGTAATGTCCGAACTGCGTCCGGTAATGGATAACGGCGGGTAAAAAACGGTATCATTGCTCGCGAATCTTGCGCGCCCACACTTTGCCCGTGGGCGTTGTCGCAAGCCCTGCTTCGCTGCGTTCGCGTAATGATTTGGGCATCATGTGACCGATTTCCGCCATCGCACTGATCACTTCGTCTGCGGGGATCGCGCTTTTTACGCCGGCCAGCGCCAATTCGATCGCTACCAACGCGTGCACCGCATGAAACGCATTGCGCTTCACACACGGTACTTCAACCAAACCGCCGACCGGATCGCAAACCAGTCCCAAGACATTTTTAAGTCCCAACGCGACCGCGTGATCCATCTGCTCGGTCGTGCCGTTGCACAATTCGATACCGGCCGCGCCGGCCATGGCGATCGCCGTTCCGCATTCCGCCTGACAACCGCCGACGGCACCGGCAATCATCGCATTTTTCGCAATGACATCACCGACGCCCGCGGCCGTAAACAAGGCGCGCAAAATATCATCATCACTGCTGCCCAAACGTTCCGCCAGCGTCAGCAAGACCGCCGGCAAAATGCCGCACGAACCCGCGGTCGGACACGCCACAATGCGGCGCATTTTCGCGTTAGCTTCCGCGATGCCCATACCGAGCGTGGCCGCGCGCCAGGCGTAACCGTTTAAAAAATGCGGGGCCGCATCGCGCATGCGCAAAGCATCCCCGCCTGTCAAACCACTCGGTGAACTGCCACCGTCACTGATCCCCGTCTGCGCCGACTCACGAAACGCAGCCAGCATATCCTGCATTTTGCGCCGCACTGCCACCAAGGGCTGTTCATTGGCCGCCGCTTCCTGCGCCGCGACAAAATCACCGACACGTTGGTCGGCTGCTGTCGCTTGATCCCATAATTCCCGTAGCGAACTCATGTCGAATCCTTTCCTTACACCGGCGGAAACGTCCGCACGACTTCAATCGCCGGATGCGCCGCGATCTCCGCCAACGTCGCATTGGCGACCGGCGTATCCGTTTCAATAAACATCATTGCCAAGCGCTTGCGTTCCTGTCGAAACAGACGCATCGCCGAAATATTAATATCCTGTGCCGCTAAAATTTGGGACACAAAGGCCACGATCCCCGGACGATCATTATGCCGCGTCAAAAGCGTATGATTGGACCCGTCCAAATCGACCGAATAACCGTCAAACTCGCGCATGCGAATCCGTCCTCCGCCGGTGGATACGCCCATCAGCTCACGTGCTTTGCCGCTGCTGCCGGTCAAATGAAAACGCACCGTATTCGGATGTTCCGTTTCCGCAGCAGACGCGGTAATCGTCACTTGCAGTCCCAGCTCGGGGGCCATCGTCAACGCATCGCGCAAGCGCGGATCATCCGGCGCCCAGTTCAAGAGTCCGGCCACACAGGCGCGGTCGGTCCCGTGCCCCCGATACGTTTGCGCAAACGAACCGTAAAAAGTAATATCCGCCTTGATCGGTGATTCGCCCAGCAAGTATCGCGCCAAACGTCCCAAACGCGCCGCTCCCGCCGTATGTGAACTCGACGGACCGATCATCACCGGACCGATGATATCAAAAACTCCCACCCTGCCGCCTCCATTTTCTTATAGCCAGCGTGATAAGTCAAAATCTTCCTGGATTTCTTCTTTCAAATAAAGCTTACCGATATACATGCCCAAGAGCGTCGGCGCGGAACGGCGCAGCATACTGCTGTCCCACGCGTCGGCGAGCCGCGCCAGAACCGGTGCCACCGTCCGCAACACTTTGGTCGACGCGCGCCGTTCATACACGACAGGCCGCGATTGCATCAGTTCCGTCAATTGGTTGCGCGTGGTTTCGTCGGTAATATTAGCCGAACGGAAAAAGTCGGGCAGTTCGCCGGCATCGGTAACCGCCAATTTATAGTAGTCACCGTACGCCGAGCGCACGAGGTATTGCGCCGGTAAACGTTCGCCGGCAAGCGCGGCCGCCAATTCCTCTTTGGTGAATCCCATGTAGCTGAAAAAGTACGGGTACGATTCACGCAGCACCTGACCGAGCGGCAAATCCTTGCGCGCCATGCTGGTGCAACGCAAATATTCGAGCTGCTGATAGTAACTGTACTCCGTCGGCAAATCCTGCAGTAACGGCTGCACATATTTTTTCGCGTAACGGCGAAACGCCGCCGCGCTGATGTTATCCGCGTGACGCGAGTAATGGAATAAAAGCAGCAGCGCCAAGATGCGGTAATGTCCCTGTTCCAGATGCGTCATCGCCGCCAAGGCATCATACGCCAATAAGGTCTGCGTTTCGGTGCGTTCCCCTAAAGCGACTTCGGCAAAAGCATCCGTGACCATTTCCAAAACGGTATCATCCGGCGTCATAACATAGACGCGCTGCGCATTTTGCAATGCTTCCTGCACCATAATGTGAGCGATCATATCTTGGATCTCGCTGTCGTCCACATCGCCCAACTTGGCAAACGCCAACGCCGTCACCCGTTCCACATCGTCCGCCATATCCGGGCTGATAGTCGCATACCGCACCAGAAAATGACGTACCTGCCGGCGCAGTAACGACTGCGTGTCTTCCAATGTGTCAATAATTTCAGGCTCCGGCGCGAGTTGCCGCACCGGCTCTTTTTCACGAACCGCATTCGCCGTCGCCAGTGCCGGTTCCGGTTCCGTCGAACTTTCTACGAGTTCCTTTAAATTTTCGCGATTGACAATCTGCGTTTGCGCCAATTCGTCCCGCTCCGGTTCACTGACAGCGGTCGGAGAAAGGCGCGGCAATTCACGTGTTTCCTGCCCCGCTTTGGCGACCGCCGGCGCGGCGGCGGATTGAACCACTGTGGTATCGACCGTACTCGACGACCAGGCCGGTTCCGAATGCACCTGCAAACGCTCCGGCACCACTTTTTCGTGCGCGTGGCGGCGACGGGACGCTTGCGGCACATACGGAGCACGCCGGCGCGGCGCGGGTTTATAAAAGAAAAGACGACATACCAATAAAAAGGCCAAAGCGACCAAAAGAATTACCAAATATGAAACCATGTTGCCACTCCCTCGGGATATTCCCTGTTTTCGTTATTTTTATTATTTCATTATAGCATATATCCACCGCGCGGCCGCCTTTGCCGGCGGGATTTTCTGCATGCTTTTCCGCACCTTTTTGTAAACCGTAATCCGCTAAACGCCTGACCCCTCATTTGGGCCATTTTATAATGCGACAAATGCGCATGAACACAACGACCGATATTCACGGTCTCCCATTGCCGGGAAACGTTTCCGTCACCTGAACTCGGTACATGACTCGCATGATCCTTGCGGATATCTATAAATTACGATATAATAATCATAGGACAAGAAAAGGACACAAAAGGGTGGCCTGATTAGTATTAAGGAGGAGTTATATAATGAAAAATGCAAAATCTGTAAACCAGTATTTGGCTGACTTGGCTCTTTGGAACATTAAACTTCACAACCTGCATTTCAACGTCGAAGGAGTTCCGTTCAAAGCCATCCACGAATTCCTGGAAGAGATTTACGAGGAAGTATTTGAATACTATGATGCGGTTGCCGAACTCATGAAGCAACAGGGAGAATTCCCGGTTGTTACCGCCAAAGAATATCTGAAGATCGCCAGCCTCAAAGAAATCGAATCGAAACCGTATGCGGTGAAAGACGCTCTCGAAATCCTTTTGGGCGACTTGGAACTCATGCGCGATGAAGCATTGAAGATTCGTGAAGAAGCGGACAAAGAAGACAACTTCCTCTTGGCTAACATGATGGAAGATCATGTCGAATTCTACGCGCTGAAGATTTGGTTCACGCGCGCTTTCATGGCAAAATAATATACACCCGCATAGCGGACCCTTGCGGGTCCGCTATTTTTTTGGAAAGGAGCATGCGGCATGGCTAAACCGCTGATTGTTTATTTTTCAAAAACCGGTCATTCCAAACAACTCGCCCGTCTCGCCCAAACGTTAGTCGGCGGTGATCTTTGCGAGTTGAACTTGGTCGCCCGCTATCCGGAAAACTATATTCTGAGCGTTATGCGCTCCGGCGCGAGCCTCATCGCGGGCGAATTGCCGAAACTGCGTCAGATTCCGGATATCAGCGCCTACCGTGAAATTCTTCTTTGCTATCCGCTCTGGTGGTGGGAACTGCCCACACCGGTCATGCGCTTTCTGCACGATGTCGACACGACCGGCAAAACGATCTATCCGATTTGCTCGTGCGGCGGCGGCGGTCTCGGTAAGTCGGTGAAGCGCATTCGTAAATTAGCGCCGTATGCGGCCGTGCAAAAAGGAATTTTCATTCGCGAAGCGGATACGAACAACAAAACCGCAGCAGAGTCCCTCGCCGCGTACCTTGCGCCGCTGGGAAAATAAGATATAAAAAGAACCTCGTCTTGACGAGGTTCTTTTTTATTTTACAAGCTTGCATTTTAAAATAAATATCCCTAAAATAGAAATAAATTTATATTAAATGAGGCGATGTGATTTTGTCTATTTTCCGTACCAAAAATCTGCGCGGTTTACTCGCGGAAATTGCCGCGCAAGGCGAAGATCGTAAATTACGGCGATCGCTGACGGCGCTGGATATTACCCTGTTGGGCTTAGGTGTCATGATCGGGACGGGGATCTTCGTTTTGACGGGCATTGTTGCCGCCGAATACGCGGGCCCCGGTTTGATGCTTTCCTTTGTGCTTGCAGCCGTTGTCTGTACGTTCGTCTGTCTCGCCTACTCGGAGCTTGCGTCATTCATTCCGGTCGCTGGTTCATCGTATACGTACGCGTATGTCTCACTCGGTGAAATTTTCGGCTGGCTCGTGGGCTGGTCGCTTATCCTGGAATACACCGTCGGCGCGAGCGCCGTGGCCGGCGGCTGGTCGGCGTATTTTACAAGTATTTTGGCGGACATCGGTATCCATTTGCCGAAAGTGCTCACGACCGTTCCCGCCGAAGGCGGCCTGATGAATTTGCCCGCCATGTTGATTGTCGGCGTCGTTTTGTTTTTCCTGCTGCGCGGCATTCGTGAAAGCGCCGGCGCCAATCGCATGCTGGTCTTTGTCAAATTAGGCACGATTTTCCTTTTCCTGCTCTTGGCGGGGCCGCATATTAACCCGCAAAACTGGACGCCGTTCTTACCGTACGGTTGGTCGGGCGTATCCGCGGGTACGGCTGTGCTGTTTTTCTCGTACCTGGGATTTGATTCGCTTTCCACCGCGGCGGAAGAAGCACGCAATCCGGGACGCGACATGCCGATCGGCATTATCGCCGCACTGACGCTGACCACGCTTTTGTACATCGCCGTCAGCGCCGTCATGACCGGTGTCGTTCCGTATCCGGAACTCGACACCGCCGCTCCCGCATCCTTTGTCTTACAAAAAATCGGTCTGCGTCTCGGCTCGGCCATCATCGGTACCGGTGCGATTTGCGGCCTGTCAACCGTATTGTTGGTTATGATCTACGCGCAAACCCGCGCCTTTTACGCGATGAGCCGCGACGGTTTGATTCCCGAATCATTGTGCCGTGTTCACCCCGTGTACCGTACACCGTACCGGATTACATTGATCGTCGGGTTGGCTGTGGCATTCATCACCGGCTTCACACCGATTCATATCGTTGCCGAAATGTGCAGCGCCGGTACCATTTTCGCCTTCCTCTGCTCATGCAGCGGGCTGTTGATTTTGCGCAAACGCTATCCCGATGTAAAACGGCGTTTCGTCTGTCCCGCCGTGTGGCTGATCGCGCCGCTCGGTTTTCTCTCCTGTCTCTACATATTTTCGCAGCTCTCCGCCCACACGCTGGAACTTTTCACCGCGTGGTTTATCCTGGGCGTGATTATTTACTTCGTTTACGGTCGCAAGCACAGTCATTTAAATGCGGTTGAAAATGAATCCGCGCAATAAAAAAAGAGCTTTCAAAGCTCTTTTTTATTGCCTGTATTTTTATAATTTACGTATAAAAAATCCGGGCAATGCCCGGTTCTTGTTAAGTGGTGCGGTTGGAGAGACTCGAACTCTCACGGATTGCTCCACTGCCGCCTGAAGACAGCGCGTCTGCCAGTTCCGCCACAACCGCGTGGGTAATATGTAGTTGGTGCGGCTGGTGAGACTTGAACTCACACGGAGTTACCTCCACTACCCCCTCAAGATAGCGCGTCTGCCTGTTCCGCCACAGCCGCAAGCTGTGAAAAAATGGTGCCTCAGGGCAGAATCGAACTGCCGACACGAGGATTTTCAGTCCTCTGCTCTACCGACTGAGCTACCGAGGCAAAAAAGAAAAAATGGCGACCCGGATCGGATTTGAACCGACGATCTCCGCCGTGACAGGGCGGCATGTTAACCACTACACCACCGGGCCATAGATGGTGGGCGATGACAGGATCGAACTGCCGACATCCTGCTTGTAAGGCAGGCGCTCTCCCAGCTGAGCTAATCGCCCATATAAAATGGTGACCCGTGGGGGATTCGAACCCCCGATACCGCCGTGAAAGGGCGGTGTCTTAACCACTTGACCAACGGGCCGTGTATAAAATTGTTCCCCAAGGTTAAAATGAATATGGTGACCCGTGGGGGATTTGAACCCACCGATCCCGCCTTGAGAGGGCGGTGTCTTAACCACTTGACCAACGGGCCAGAAAAAAGTGGTGATCCATCCGCGACTCGAACGCGGGACACCCTGATTAAAAGTCAGGTGCTCTACCAACTGAGCTAATGGATCACGTGGCAGGGGTGGAAGGATTCGAACCTGCGCATGGCGGAGTCAGAGTCCGCTGCCTTACCACTTGGCTACACCCCTATGGCTCCCTGAGTAGGACTCGAACCTACGACCGATCGGTTAACAGCCGATTGCTCTACCAACTGAGCTATCAGGGAATAATGGAGCGGGAAACGAGATTCGAACTCGCGACCCTCGCCTTGGCAAGGCGATGCTCTACCACTGAGCTATTCCCGCATATCAACAGATGCCATTGTAACATACCGTTTTTTTTATGTCAATGACCAGTTAAGTTACTATATAAGAATAGCAAACGAGGATTTTTTTGTCAAGAAGGTTTTCACTTTACCGAAAATTTGTTTTACAAAAAAGTGACATAGCAGAACGTTGCTATGTCACAAAATTTCAAGGGTTTTGGCCGAAAATGTAGGGCGCCGGTACCTGCCAGCGCTGCACAGGCAACAACTGGCCGTAGTAGCCTCCCAATGTATTGGACGCAGCGAGATCATACGTCCCTGCGCCGTAGCCGACACGATCAATCACCAATTCAGACGGACGTTTTTCTACCGGTACGGCAAATGTCGCAAGCGCCGCCGCACCGGTCGGTGTAGTGAGTTCATAGTCGGGCGTTCCGGTGATCGTCGGGAAACCCTGCAACAAAAACTGTGTCGCGGGCGCGGGGACCGAAAGTTCGCCGTGTGCCGCGCGAATCGTACCCGATCCGGTGGCCACCGGGCCTGTTAATACAATATCGATGTCCAAATATTCCAAACCGAGCGCAATCGACGCGCAATCGATGATGCAATCGACCGCGCCGACTTCATGAAAATGCACGTCTTCTGGCGCAATCCCATGGGCCCTGCTTTCCGCCAGCGCCAGTGACCAGAAAATGGATACCGCGCGTTGTTTCGCGCTGCCTGACCAATCGGCGCGCGCCAAAATGGTTAAAATATCCGGTAAATGACGATGCGTGGTTGTTTCCTTCACATCAACGTTAAAATACGTCGCCGTGATGCCTCGCTTGTTGACCTTTTCAAAAATCAACTCGTAGTCGTCAAGTCCGAGTTTTTGTAACTCATTGATCAGCCAAATCTGTGGCACTCCTAAATCAAGCAACACCCCGACAAACATGTTGCCGCTGATCCCGCTCACGGGATCCAAGTACAATGCCCGTTCCATCAGAGCACTTCCTTTCGCTGCCTTCCTTTACCCGGACCGTCCTCGGCCACCGTCACACCGGCGGCGCCGAACGTCCGCATTTCATTCAACATATCGAGTGATGCGTCGAGCAGGGACAGCCCCAATGTCGAGCCGAGTCCTTGCGCCAACGTGAAATTATAATGCAACGCTTCCTGTAATCCCAACTTTTGTAATTGCAATTTGTGCAGGGGATCAGGATACGCCGCCGAGGCGAATACGTAGTCGTTTAGCCGCGGCGCGATCGCTACCGCCGCTACTGCCGCCTGTCTCCCCGCGATACCGCCTACCGCATCGGATCTTCCCGGGTGCCGAAAAATGCCGCCGCAATATCGGCCACGGCCGCGGGGTGTGCCGCATACCGGTCCGCACCGATGTCGGCCGCGTAGCGTTCATTGAGTACGGCACCGCCGACCACCACTTGCACGTCGGGAATCTCCCGTTTGAGCAAGGCGATGGTTTCCTGCATGGAGACAACCGTCGTCGTCATCAGCGCACTCAAGCCGACCAGTCGTGCATGATAGGTGCGACAGGCATCGAGGATCGCTTGGGGCGGCACGTCTTTGCCGAGGTCGATGATCCGATAGCCGTAGTTTTCCAGTACGACTTTGACAATATTTTTGCCGATATCATGCACATCGTGCCGCACCGTCGCAAGAATAATCGTGCCGCGATCGGCGGCCGTTTCTCCCTTAGCCTCCAGTACCCGTTTGACTTCGGCAAACGCAACTTGTGCGGTTTGCGAGGCCCGGATCAGTTGCGGTAAAAACAGTTCCTGCGTTTCAAAACGTCGTCCCACCTCGTTCAATGCGCCGATAAGATCCTCATTGACCACGTCAAGCGGCGCTTTACGGGCGAGCAGTTCTTTTGTCAGTCGCAGCGTTTCCGCTTCCAGTCCGTCGACAATCGCCGCCAAAATCGTCGAGACGGGCGACGGTGCCTTGGCCTCGTCTTGTACTTTACGAGCCCGGGCGATCCATTCCCGCGCCCCGTCATCGTATCCCGCCAGCACACGGTAGGCGGCCAATGTATCCGTCATACCCCGATCGCCGGGATTGGCAATCGGGGCGTCCAGTCCGTGGGCCAGTGCCATCTGTAAAAATGTCCGATTAATGATCGAGCGTTCCGGCATGCCGAAGGAAATATTGCTCACGCCGAGTGCGGTCGCCACGCCGAGTTCCCGTTTCACGAGAGCAACGGCCTCGGCGGTAATCCGTGCATTTTCCGCACCGGTGCCGAGTGTCAATGTCAGACAGTCAATGAGGATATTTTCTCGCGGGATACCCCATTCCAATGCGCGAGTAACGATTTTTTCTGCCAGTGCGAGTCGTCCTTTTGCCGTATCGGGAATCCCGTTTTCATCCAGCGTCAGTCCCAGTACGCAGGCCCCGTAGCGGCGAGCGATCGGCAATACTTGTGCCAGACTGTCCTCCCCCGCATTGACCGAGTTGAGCAGCGGTTTGCCCGCCACCGCTCGTGCCGCCGCCGCCAACGCGGTCGGTGAGGCCGTGTCAATCACGAGCGGCGTACCCGTCACCGTTTGTACGGCACGTACCGCCCGCGGCAAGAGTGTCGGTTCATCGACACCCGAGGTACCGACATTGATGTCAAGAAGCGCCGCGCCTTCCCGACGTTGGACAACAGCTTCCCGAACGACACGATCAAGTACGCCGCGACGCAGTTCTTCCTGCAACTCCCGTTTGCCCGTAGGATTGATTCGTTCTCCGATCATCAGCGGGCCTTGTCCCAAAACGACGGTTTCCGCATAAGAGGACACCCGTGTTACGGGAGTGACGGAAGGTCTCGTGCCGTGCACTTCCCCACGCAACGCATGCAAGCGTGCCATCAGTGCGGGATCGGTACCGCAGCAGCCGCCGATGATCTCCACGCCGCGCGACAGGAAATAGCGCATATGATCAAGATGCGCCTGTACATCGAATCGACTATGACCGTCGGCATCGGGAATCCCGCCGTTCGGCTGCACGATCAACGGCAGTTTCGTTGCCGCCAACAAAGCGTCCACCAGCGGTCGTGTCTCCGCCGCCCCGAAGGAGCAGTTGATCCCGACGGCTGTCACGCCGAGTCCTTCCAGTGTTGTCGCCATACTGACGACATCGGTCCCCGTAAAGGTCCGTCCCGTATGTTCAAAACTCATCGATGCCAAGACGGGAAGATCGCTGTGTTCGCGGGCCGCAAGAACGGCATATTTGAGTTCCGCCAAATCGGTTTGCGTTTCGATGATGATCAGATCGACACCGGCCGCCACCCCCGCTTCGACTTGTTCCCGATACAAATCATACGCCCGCTCGGGAGACATATCCCCCGCCGGTGCAAGCAACGCGCCGATTGGCCCAATATCCAAGGCCACGTAAATCGGTCGTGTGCCGTGATCGGCGATATAGCGTTCCCGTGCCCGCCGCGCACATCCGACGGCGGCATGAATCAAGGCGCTCGGTGTCGCATCCGTATCCGCACATTTGTAGCCGTTGGCACCAAACGTGTTTGTCGTCAGCACGTCCACGCCGCTCACGAGATAGTCATAGTGTATCGACTCGATAAGTGCAGGCTCATGCAGTACGCACATATCGGGCGCAATCCGCAGATCCGGTCGCCGCCGTTGGACTTCCGTACCCATCGCTCCGTCAATGAGTACGGTCTGCCCGGCAAGAAATGTACTAAATGGTATCATGGGGTTCCTCCTTTCGTGTGCAGCCGGTGAGAAAAATAATCGATTTTTCCGGCACCATCAGATGACCGTCCGTCACATGCACACCGATTCGCTTCGACAGTTGCAGGCATGTTGCCAATTCCTGATTGAGCGCCAGCGGTACGTCACCGTAGCCGGGACTGAAACGCATCGTCGTTGCACCGAACGTGTGCTGCAAGTACGCCGCATAGGCATCGACTAATACCGACGCCGTCGCGTCGACGACAACCCCCAGTGCAGGATCGGTCGCCATCCATTCACGAATAGTACGATACACGTCCTGACCGATGGTACAGCCGCAAACGATGACCTCGTCGCAATCGGCAAAGAGCCGTCCGAGCGAACGATACGGCAACACGGTATCTCCCCAGCAGCCGCCGGTATCCGTACTCCGCCACGGGCGTCGCTGATGCGTTTCCCGATATACGGCGGCCGCATCGACAATCTCCCGCGCCCGATCGAGCCAACGGCGATCGGACTCACTGATCCGGCGCCGTTTGTGTCGCAAAAAACGCAACACGTCGTCTTCATCATAAAAATCAGCCGGCGTTCGTTCCACGATGTTCCTCCTTGACCGTTTGCAAGGTGCGGCCGATCCCCCTTGTGACCGCCTGTACCACTTCCGGCCGATTCATCACATACAGGTGAATACCGTCCACTCCCGATGACAATAAATCAATAATCTGCTCGCACGCATACGCAATGCCCGCATCATACATCGCCTCCGGCGCATGCTCGTAGCGGTCGAGCATCCGGCGAAACTTCGGCGGCAAACTCGCCCCCGACAACGCGGTCATTCGCACAATCTGCGCCTTGTTCAGACAGGGCATGATGCCGGCGGAAATCGGCACATTGATGTCGATACTGCGGGCCGTTTCCAAAAAGCGGAAAAACGCGTCATTGTCAAAAAACAGCTGCGTCACCAAAAAGTCCGCCCCCGCATTCACCTTATCTCGCAAGCGGATCAAATCCGCCGTCAGGCTGCGAGCCTCCGTATGGCCTTCAGGATACGTCGCCGCACCGATACAAAATGCGTGCTTGGAGCGCACGTAAGCCACCAGCTCATTGGCATAACGGAATCCGTCCGCGGGCATTTCGCCGTCTTCTCTGCGATCGCCGCGAAGTAACAGCGTATTTTCAATTCCCGCCGCTTCGATCCGTGCCAAAATCTCCGCCAGTTCCGCTTGCGAATATCCCACGCAAGTCAAATGCATCAACGGCTCGATGTCCAGCTCCTTGCGGATATACTCCGCCAATTTCAACGTCAACATACCGCGTGCCGCCCCCGCCGCACCGTACGTCACCGACATATAGTCGGGATGCCATTGGGCCAACTCATGCAATGTCGCCACCATATTGCCCAAATCGCCTTCCCGTTTCGGCGGGAACACCTCAAACGAATATAACGGCCCTTCTTTTTCATACTTGTCTTTGATTTTCATACGGACCTCTTTTCCCTATAAAAAAAGCCCTCGCCCTGATTGCTCAGGGACGAGGACACTCGTGGTACCACCCTACTTCATCTGCGCTGCAGACCTCATTCATGTACGGCTCAAAGAGCGATACACCAGTGCAGTGACGGGCACACCCGGCACGACCTTGCCTTGCGGCTCAGCCGGCAGCTCCGAGGCCATTTTCCGCAACGGTTATGATCGCCCGTTTTCACCGACTCGGGCTCTCTGTCGATCGTCTGCGTTGCGTACTCTTCTCTTCATCGCTTTTCACATATGTAAATTAGAAGCATGATACCAAATCCGTCGACCGATTGTCAAACACTTCAGAAAATTATCACGTAATTCTCACCAACCACTAATCGTACCGCGTGCACGAGCGGTATCGCCGAATACGTAAGGACGCTCCTGTGTCCACGGCACCGGCTGTCGATAGCCGAGTGTCGCCTCCGTTACCGCATCACCGCAGATGCCGTAGCCGACCCGATCGGCAATCCGCTCACCCGGCATTTGTGTCGTCACCCATGTCTGCGTTAATACGGCGATCGCTCCCGTGCCGACGGATTCCGCCGCGACAACCGTCACGTCAAGATAATCCAATCCCAACGCAATGCCCGCCGCCAGCAGCCATTCGTCCGCTGTCAGCACCGCGCCGACCGTTTCCGCCTGAACGGCCAACGCGGCCAAGCGTTGCCACCCGCCCGCCGCTTCACCGTCCGTCGGCAAGGACGCACGTACCGCCGCGGCAGCGGGAGAAACGGGCAGCGTCGCCGTCACCGCGACATCACGCCCGACGATCCCGCGACAGGTGACGTCATGAACCGTCACCGTTGCGCGATCGTGGCACCACCGCCGGTATTCGGCTTGCCAATATGCCGCCGGCACGCCGCAACCGGCAAGCGCACCGAGCCAGCCCGCCGGCGAAGAAAGCACCGGCAGATACAATATCCGTTCCATCACCGCACCTCTTCTCTCTGTCGCCCCTTGCCCGGGCCGTCTTCCGCCACCGCCACACCGGCGGCGCCGAACGTCCGCATTTCATTCAACATATCGAGTGATGCATCGAGCAGGGACAGTCCCAACGTCGAGCCGAGCCCTTGCGCCAACGTGAAATCATAATGCAACGCAGCCTGTAATCCCAATTTTTGCAATTGTAATTGGTGCAGGGGATCAGGATACGCCGCCGAGGCGAATACGTAGTCTTTTACCCGCGGCGCGATCGCAGCCGCCGCTACTGCCGCCGCGCCGGTGACGCTGTTGTCAAAAACGATCGCCATATGGCGCGCGGCCGCGCCTAAAACCAGCCCCGTCAACATCGCAATCGATGCGTTTCCGTAGCGCGTGAGTACCGTTTCCGGTTCCGTTTGCGCCAACGTCCACGCCTCACTTTGCGCGGTAAAGCCCTGCGCCCGCATCGCTTCGGAGAGTTCCGGTCCTAAAAAGGCCGTCGTCACGGCAAGCGCCGCAAGCGCGCCGCGAGCGCCGATTTCACCGAGCGCCAATGCTTCGACGCCGCTATGCGCCAATTCACCGGCCAGCGCGCCGCCGAAGGCAATCGCTTCCGCGCATGCTTCCTGCGTCAGCGCGTCCCCTTTTTGCAATGACTGACTGCCGTTTTGCATTTTATGCAGCATCACGCCCGCGACATGTTCGGTGTTTTGTTCCAAGCCGACATCCGCCACATATACCGGCGCCTGCAGTTCGCGCGCCAACGCCGAAACGGGCGCCGCGCCGCCGGCAATAAGCATCAGTTCCGCCAGGCTCTTTTTTCCGTGATCCTGATTGTCCGGACTGTCGATCGACGTATCCGCGGCGGCAATGACAATGGCTTTTTGCAGGCGAGCCGGTTTTTTACGGCAGGTAATGCCGGCGATGCGAATCGCCATTTCTTCCAATTGCGCCAATGAGCCCAACGGTTTGGTAAGGTTATCGACGTACTCGCGGCATTGCTCCATCACCGAGGTGTCGAGCGGCGCGATTTGATCATTCCATGCTTCCAACATCGGCGTTACCTCCCTGCATCATTTCTTGTTTCGTCAGGCAATCATTGTAAATCGCCAACGCATGTTCAAGCATGCGCATCTGCACCGACGCACCGGACGCTTCTCCGAGCCGTAGCCCTAAATCAACGTAGGCTTCCGTCTGCAAGGCCTCAAGCGCCATGCAATGCGCCTTTTCCGCCGACAGATGCGACGCCATCACATAGTGACGACTGGCAGGAGCGATCGCTTTGGCGATATGCGCGCAGGCGGTCGTATTGAAGCCGTCGATGATGACCAGCGCATGATGCGCGGCCGCCGCTAAAATAACGCCTGAAATCACACCGAATTCGAAGCCGCCGACTTTCGCCAAGACATCGATGCCGTCCGTTTTATCCGGACGGTTCACCGTCAACGCTTTCGCAACGATTTTCTGTTTGCGCGCCAAACGTTCATCGGAAATATTCGTGCCTCGTCCCGTCACCTGCAATGCATCCCAGCCGCCGAATGCACCGATGATCGCTGCCGCCGATGTTGTATTGGAAATCCCCATTTCCCCGACGGAAAGCAATCGGTAACCGCGCGCGATGACATCACCGGCCACTTCGATCCCCGCTTCGATCGCTTGAATCGCCTGCGCCCTCGTCATCGCCGGGCCTTCACTGAAATCCTGCGTGCCGTAGGCGATTTTTCTGTCCAAGAGCCCCGGAACTCCACTCATATCCGCATTGATGCCCGCATCAATCACCGTCATGTCCGCTCCGGCGTAATGCGCCAGCGCGTTGGCTCCGGCGCCTTTACTGATGAGATAATTTTTCGTCATCTCTACCGTCGTTTCCACCGGATACGCGGACAATTGATGACGCGCCACGCCGTGATCCGCCGCGGCTAAAATCATCATTTTCTTAGGCGGCGTCGGCATGACTTCACCCACTACCGCCGCATATTGCACAACGATATCGCGCAGTTTTCCCAAGTTTCCGTTACCGAGCACCAAATCATCGGCGCGCGACGCGGCCGCTTCCGCAATGCTCGGCGATGGCACTTCAATCTGCGCCACCGTCTTTTCCCACAGACTCATAGGATCCCTCCCATCATAATGACTTCATTATAACACGGACATTTTGTCTTCTATTTCGCACAATAAAAAAGCGGTATGTCCGCTTTTTTGATTTTAAATTTGCAGGCCCAGGGCCCCGAATGTATCGCCGTGACCGAAATCATGGTACTGCATGCCGCGTCGGAACCACTCCGCGCGCTGCGCGCTGGTGCCGTGCGTAAATTCCTCCGGACGGATCTGCCCTTGCGTGATCTTCTGCAAATGGTCATCGCCGACCGTCTTGGCGGCATTGATCGCCTCTTCGATATCGCCCGCGTCAAGGTAGCCTTTTTGCTGTACATAGTACGCGAACACTCCGGCCAAATAATCCGCATGCAGTTCCAGCGCGACCGAGTATTTTTTCGCGTCCGCCTCACTCATTTGTTGCTGCAGCTTATGAACATGCATCAGCAGCCCCGATTGGTTTTGCACGTGGTGACCGACTTCGTGCGCCAACACGTAGGCCATCGCAAAATCGCCGCCCTGACCGCCGAATTTGCGTTGTAAATCGTTGGCGAACGTCACGTCCATGTAAATGGTTTTATCGACCGGACAATAAAACGGACCGGTCGATTTGCCCGCCACGCCGCAACCGGAACGTACCTGTTCTTCAAAAAACATCAGTTTCGGTTCTTCGTATCTTTCTCCGACTTCCGCGAACTTTTGGTGCCAAACATCTTCCGTGTCCGCCAAGACGACGCTCAACATATCTTCCATGTTGCGGCGCGCCGGATCGCTCGCCTGCTGTTCCACCTGTTGCGTCTGTCCGGCGCCCGCCATATTAATTACGTCGGAAACGTTACCGCCGAAAAACGAATAGATCAAGGCGAAAATAATCAAACCCAAACCGCCGATTTTCGCCGGTCCGCCACCGCGCCCCGTGTTACTGCTCATCCGTCTGCCCCGCCATTGCATTGCCGAAACCTCCTCTGCATTACGTCCGTTTTATTTTCATTTTAGCATACAAAGCGGCTAAACACACCGCTGCGGACGATAAAACTTCGCCATCGCACCTTGTTTCCTATTTTAGATGCAAGTACAATGAAACCAAACAAATCCATTGTTACGAAAGGAGTCGCCTATGAATTTTGAACGTTTATATATCAACGGGGAATGGGTATCGCCCCAAAGCACGGAACGAATTAAAGTGGAAAATCCCGCGAGCATGTATCGGTTTGCCGCCGTTCCCGTCGCCACCGATACGGAAGTCGACGCGGCCTGTCGGGCCGCCGCCGATGCCGCCTGGCGTTGGCAGGAATCGCCGCTCGCCGCGCGGCTGACGATTTGCGAAAAAATGTTGGCGCAGCTGCTGACCCGCAAAGCGGAAATCGTCGATATTGAAATCCAAGAACTCGGCGCGCCGAGTCAAATGGCCGAAACGGTTCATTTCGATTTCCAGGTGGAACGCATGCGTACCTTCATGCGCCTTGCGCAAGAAATCGAATTTCGAGAAGAGTTGGAGCATTCGACATTGTACCGTGAGCCGGTCGGTGTAGTCGCGGCCATTACGCCGTGGAACTATCCGCTCGGTCAGGTCGTGCAGAAAATTATGCCGGCCATTTTGATGGGCAATACCGTCGTGTTGAAACCGAGTCAGCACACGCCGCTTTCCGTATACTACTTGGTGGACGCGTTCCATCAGGCGGGACTGCCTAAAGGCGTTTTGAATCTCGTCACGGGTCGCGGCGGCGACGTCGGCAACGTCTTGGCTTCGCATCCGCTGGTCGACATGGTTTCCTTCACCGGTTCCACTACCGGCGGCATTGAAGTCGGTAAGCACGGTTTGGATTCGGTGAAAAAAATCCACTTGGAACTCGGCGGCAAATCGCCTTGCGTGATCCTGCCGGGCGCCGATATCGATCAGGCGATTCGGGCCTGCTTCAATTCGCTCCTCTTGAATTGCGGTCAAACGTGCTCGGCGCTGTCTCGCTTGTTGATCCTGGAAGATCAAAAAGAAGCCATTGAAGCGCGCTTGGTGGAAATTCTGCAAGAATATCCGGTCGGCGATCCTCGTGCAGAAGGCACGAAGATCGGGCCGCTGGCCAGTGAAAAACAGTTCACTAAAGTAAAAAAATATATTGAAACGGGTCTTGCCGAAGGCGCGCGCATGCTCACCGGTAGTGTGCCCACCGAACCGATCGGCGGCTACTACGTCCAACCCGTGATTTTCACCGATGTCACCAACGATATGCAAATCGCGCAGGAAGAAATTTTCGGTCCCGTGCTGTGCGTCATTACGTACAAGGACCTGCCGGATGCGTTGCACATCGCCAACGATACGATTTACGGTCTGAATGCCGCGGTGCACGGACCGTTTGATGAGGCCGTCGCGTTCGCGCGCCGCATTAAATCGGGCAATGTGTATATCAACGACAGCGCGCGCGATGTAACCGCGCCGTTCGGCGGTTACAAAATGAGCGGCATCGGCCGCGAAGGAGGAATCGAGGGTATCTTGGAATTTACCCAGAGTAAAGTCCTCTTTGATCATGACGCGTAATTTACGCCAATAAAAAAAGAACCGCAGTTGCGGTTCTTTTTTTATGTCATTTTTTATCTTTCGCCGGGCGCTTGTCAGCTTGCGGCTCTTTGTTCGCGTCTTTATTTTCCTGGTCATTGTCCGCTTCGGCATCGTTTTCCGTCACTTTTTCCCGCAGCTGCGCCATGATTTCTTTCACCGCATCGCGACGGCGGCGATCGTTGGGCGCTACCACTTCAAACTCGAATTGGCCGTCGCCTTTGATAATGTACGGCATCGTGACGCGCGTTTTGGCTTTTTCGTCCTCATCACCACCCGCCAACGTATCCGCGTCGGTCTTTTTACCCTTGTGCAAATAGTCCGGCAGCGTTTCTTTCGCCGGTTCCTGCAACTGCGCATGATGCCCCGCGGACTTTTCATCCGGTACCATGCTGACATTATCTTCCAGAATTTCCACGATCAGCTCGTTATTTTTGTCTTCCTTCTGCAGCTTGTTCAGAAAATCGCGGAAATCTTTATACTTTCGCAACCGATCAATAATTTCATCCGTCAAATTGAGTTGCTGCTTTTGGATCAGGTACGGCAACGGTACGACACCGCCGCCGCGCACTTCCAGCGTCATCGGCCCAAGCGGCTGATCGGCGGGCACCGTAAAGGCGAGCGTCTTGGAAACGACTTCGCCGCGGTACGGACGCAGTTTCACATTGACATAGATGATGTCGCCCGGGCTCACAATCCCCGGCCGCGCTTTCGCGTCGATGATTTCCGCGACTTCTTTATCTTCCGTCAGCGAAAGCGACAAGTTAATGCCGCGCAACGCGTATTTTTGAAACGGATTTTTCGCCAGCGCCTCGAGCACGTTGTACAGTTCATCCACAGAACGTTCGCTGACGCTTTTAGACGAGTAGTACATATTATCGCGCTTAAATGTCGGCAGGGACGTATCCTGCGGCAAAAATTCATAGCTGAGTTTGACCGTGCCGCGACCGCCGCGATCAATCGTTTTTTTGACAAGATCGTACGCGGTCGTCGCCGCCAAAATCGGCGTCAAATCATGATCTTCGACCATGCGCACATTCGCCGCGCGATCCGTTTGCGTATCGCGATCCGTCACGTTGACCTGCATCGCCACGGCTTTCGGCGCGCGCCCCTCGATACCGGCAATCCCCGCGCCGCGATCCTGATAAATCTTACCGATCTCGCTGCCGATGGAACCGATCTTAAACGCAGAATTCACTGACGGTACCACCGTGAAAATGTACGAATTGTGCATGAAATAATCCAATTCGCCGCGCTTTAAAAACGGATGCCCGAACGCCACGATGCGATTTTCATCGGCGTACGTAACCGTACCGATCGCGCCCAATTTCAAATCGCCGGTGACGAGCGTCACCGCGACCGCGCTGCCCGGTTGCAACGCATGCGGCGCGGCGTCATAATTTCCCGCGCCGGCTGTCGCTTGCGGCTGCAAGCCGAACGGCGCCAATTTTTGCGTCAGATATTGCAACGACTCGGGCGTAAATCCCGCCGCCATCAACGGCGTGCCCATCGGAATCAGCGGCGGCTCTACCGACGGCGCTTCATCGTGCGCCGCTTTATCCGGCAGCGCCCACAGTTTCAGCATGTCGCCGATCGGCGTCACCATGCCCACCGTGCCGTCCGCAAACCCCCAGCCGTACCCGATCGCGCCGACAAGTTTACCGTCAATATACACGGGACTGCCGCTCATGCCCTGCGCGATGCCGCCGGTTTTTTCAATCACCGGGCCGCTGACTTTGACCAAAATTAAGTCCCCTGAAGGACCGCGCTGTTGGAGTACTCCAAGCACATTGACGTCAAATTCTTCAATTGTGTCGCCCTGCACCACCGTCTTGGCCACACCGCGCATGCCTTCCCGCACATCCGACGGCGGCATGATATCGACCGCGTTGGCGAAGCCGGTTACTAATGTAAAGAGAAGCGTCAGCAACCATACCGATCGCCGACGCTTTTTGAATACGTTCATATCGCTCCTATTTGGTTTCCACGATCGCGACTTCGTCGCCTTTATTGATCGTTGCACCGACTTGCGTTTCCACTTTTGTTACTTTACCGTCTACCGTAGCCCGCGCTGCCGGCATCGAACCGGCCAACGATTCGACGGAGACAAGCGGCGTGCCTTCTTTGACGTCCGTACCTACCGGCACGACATCGGTTACTTTACCCGTTAATACGGTTGTATGAACCACAGCCTGCGCCATGACGCCGACCACGCCCAAAACAGCTAAGGCCGCGGTCAATAATAAGGACGCGCGCATGCGTTTTTTGCTTTTTTTCATAGTATCACCTCACACGCATATTATACCATATTGCCATCTGCGCTTACGCGGAGTGCGGATTTTCAAAGCCCAAAGAGTCACGCAACAAGGGCATTTCCCACAGCGCTTTGCCCGCGCCGATGGCCACCGCATAGAGCGGATCTTCGCCGAGATACACCGGCACGCCGAGAAATTGTGTTAAGTAACGATCTAACCCGCGCAAAAGCGCGCCGCCACCGACCAGCATGATGCCGTGCGACGAAATCCATTGACTGAGTTCGGGGCGTGTTTGATGTAACACTTCATGCAACGCCTGTGCGATCTGATGCGCGTAGGGAATCAGCGCCGGTCGCAACATGGCTGCCGTGATTTCCGTTTGCCGCGGTAAACCGGTTTGACTGTCTTTACCCGCGCATAGCGATGTGGCCATCGCGTTTTCATCGACATCGCAGAAACGCTGTTTCAAACGTTCACAGGTGAGGGGACCGAGCAACAATCCCGTTTCCTGTAAAACGATTTTCGCAATCGCCCGATCAATATCCATGCTGCCGAGCGGCAGCACTTCCGTATCCACCAAACCGTTCGCGTCCACCACGGCCAGATCCGTTTTGCCCGCGCCCAAATCGGCGACCAACAGTCCCGCTGTTTTGGCTTTATCCAAATCGGCGCCGTACGCCGCGGCAAGCGTTCCCGACAAGCGTACCGCTTTCCGCGCTCCGAGAGCCGCCGCCGTGCCCAACAAGGCCGCCGCAGCGACATCGCTTTGCCGTCCCGCCATCGTCATCACCAGGCGCGGACGTTTCCATAAACCCGAAACTTGTCGTCCGACAAGTTCACGCACCAAGTGCGCCGCCGCGGAAAAATCGGTGATGACACCGCGTTCCACCGGTCGCACCAAGGCAAGTTCCTGCGGTACGCGGCCGGCCAAGGCCGCCGCTTTCGTACCGAGCGCCACGACTTCACGCGTTTCCCGGTCGACTGCCAGCACCGAAGGCTCCCGTACCACGACACCCTCGCCGCGTACATACACTACCGTGTTGGCGGAGCCCAAATCGACAGCGATATCCGTCGCGCCGACACCGGCCAGCCAATCGAGCAGGGAGTGCGAGCGATGTTGCCGCGTCGCGGGCGGTGTCCGTCGCGCGCTTTTGCTCCGTACCGATTTACGTTTATTTCCGAACAATGTCTGCTCCCAAACCGCTTAATTTTTCCACAAAACGGTCATAACCGCGATCGATGTGATGCAGATGTCCGACCGACGTCATTCCGTCCGCCACCAGACCGGCCAGCACCAAGGCGGCGCCGGCGCGCAAATCGGTCGCTTCAACCGGACAACCTTCCAAACGTTCCACGCCTTCGATCACCGCGCTGCCGCCTTCAATTTTAATTTTGGCGCCCATGCGAGTCAACGCATCCACATGCATGAACCGATTTTCAAATACGGTTTCTTTGACCACGCTCGTGCCCTCGGCAATTGTCGTGAGCGCCATAAACTGCGCCTGCATATCGGTCGGAAAACCCGGATACGGCAATGTTTTCACGTCGACCGCCTGCAAGCGATCCGGACCGACTACGCGAATGCCGTTGATGTCTTCCACCACGGCCGCGCCCGCTTCTTTTAACTTCGCGACCAGCGGTTTGACGTGCTCCGCCAACGCGTTTTCCACATACACATCCCCGCCCGTCATGGCCGCCGCCACCATGAAAGTACCGGCTTCGATACGATCGGGAATGACACTATGCACGACACCATGCAGTTCTTTCACGCCTTCGATGCGGATCACATTCGTGCCCGCGCCGCGAATGTTCGCGCCCATGCTGTTCAAAAACATCACGAGATCGACAATTTCAGGCTCTTCCGCTGCATTTTCAATGACCGTGCGACCGTCGGCAAGGCATGCCGCCATCAACGCGTTTTCGGTCGCGCCGACACTCGGAAAATCGAGGTAAATCTGCGCGCCTTTTAAGCCGTTCGGTACGACGGCTTCCACGTAGCCGTGCCCCAAATTAATTTCCGCACCGAGCGCGGCGAACGCTTTCAAATGCAGATCAATCGGTCGGGTGCCGATCGCGCAACCGCCCGGCAGCGAAATTTTCGCCCGCCCCAAGCGTGCCAAAAGCGGCCCCATCACAAGGAACGAAGCCCGCATTTTGCTGACCCATTCGTACGGCGCCTCATAAGATGTCAACTGCGCCGCATCAAAGCGTAATTCATTGTCCGTTTGGGAAACGACGACGCCGAGTTGCTCCAACACCTTGCAAATGGTCGTGACATCTTCCAAATGCGGAATCTCCGGCAAAGTGCTCGGAGTAATCGGCAGCATCGTCGCCGCAATAATCGGCAATACGGCGTTTTTGGCGCTCGACACGCGCACTTTGCCGGAAAGTCGGCGACCGCCTTTGATGAATAATTGTTCCAACTGGTTCCTCCACTATCGGGGTTATATTGTATAGTAATTGGCAAAAATAAAATCGATATTTTTATCTGTATTCGAGATATTTATATAATAACAAGTATACCATGCGATTTCAATCGGCTTGAAAATGTAAAAAGAACACGGTTAACCGTGTTCTTTTTCTGTTTCCCAGTCGGAGCGCACCACATGTTCTCCGTTATCACTGAGAAAATCACCGATCATGATATACAGTCGCTGCGTGTCTATTTCCAAAGGTTGTGTCAAATCATCCGCGCCTAACGGCTGGATCAATGTAATATCCCGATACACGGAAAACAGGTACGTTTCTCCGCTGTAAAAAGACGAGTCGTACTCGTAATCCAGCACCTCACTGATCGCCGTGCGAATCGCGTCTCCCTGCGTGCGCACATCAACGGCAAACACATCGCTTAAAAGCCCCAAAGGCGAAGCAAATATATACATCGTTTCCCGCCGTCCGTCCAGCATGACCCGGCGCTTTTTATAATCCATAATCAGCACTCCAATTTGCATTCATTGTAAAATACTTTTCATAAAATTACAATCTGAATCCATGTAAATGCCTGTTTCTGAAGATCGAAAAGTAAATTTTATAGGATCAAACAAGGCCGTCGTTATCACGGTTGCCAAATTCGTATACTTTGTCGTCGAATGTTTTAACATTTTGATTGCTTTCCCGTAACACAAGCGTTTAGCATGTTGCGTTCAGCGCATGAAAGCGCTGTTGGGCGCGCGCTAAGGCCGCACGACGTAAGTTTTCTATTGCGATTTATGTCGCATAATCTTATACTAATGGACAATTGTGTTTTTATTATTTCTTTTTTAAGGATGGTGGATTATGAAAACTGCTGTAGCGTCGGAAAGACCCAAAGGAATTTTGGGCTGGATCGAGAGGGTGGGCAACCGCGTTCCCGATATCACGATTTTGTTTATCGGCGCCTTTTTGATTGTCTGCGTCATCTCCGCTCTGATGTCGCCGATCAACTTCTCGTATATTAATCCGGTCACCAAAGAACCGATTCGTATTATCAGCATGCTGGCGCCGAGTCAACTCGTCAAATTGATGACGAAGATGGTCACGAATTACTCCGGCTTCCCGCCGCTCGGCATGGTCATCGTAGCGACATTGGGCATCGCCATCGCCGACGGCTCCGGCTATATCCGCGCGGGCCTGCGCAAGTTGCTCGCCGTCACGCCGAAAGCAGCGCTCTCGCCGATTATTATTTTGGCGGGTATGTTGAGCCATATCGGTCCGGATACCGGTTACGTAATCATTATCCCGATTGCCGCCTACATGTTTTACGCGGTAGGCAAGCATCCGCTCGCCGGTATCGCCGCATCGTTCGCCGGCATCGCCGGCGCGTTTGCCGCCAACTACACGCCAAGCGCGATCGACCCCGTTATCCAGGGGTTCACGCAAAGCGCGGCGCAGATTATCGACCCTTCGTATCAAGTCAACATTTTGTGTAACTATTTCTACATGTTCGGCGCGACGTTCGTCGTCATCCCTTCCTGCTGGTACATCACCGAAAAAATCGTCGAACCGTGGCTGTGGAAAATGTATCCGCTTTCTACCGATGCTGATATTGAAGCGGAAACGAATACGCCGCTCACCGCGAAAGAAAATCGCGCGTTCTATGCCGCCAGCGCATTCCTCATTTTGTTCATGGTCGGTTTGTTCTGGGCGCTGTCCACGCCGGATTCCGTATGGCGCGCGCCGAACGGCACGATCGCAAGCTTTAAAGCGCCGGTCATGCAGTCCCTGGTTTCGTTGATCTTCGTCATCGCCGGCGGTACCGGTTTGATCTACGGCATTATGTCGGGTAAATTCAAAAGTCCGAAAGATGTCACCCGCGCGATGGAAGATATGACGCATACTCTCGTGCAATTAATCGTATTCTACTTTTTCGCGGCGCAGTTCCTGTACGCGTTCAACGCGTCGCAGATCGGCGTTCTGCTCGCCGTTTCCGGCGCGGACTTCCTGCGTTCACTGGCGATGCCGCCGCAGCTTACGATCGGCGGAATCATTATCTTCGTCGGCCTCTTGAATTTAATCATTACTTCGGCTTCGGCGAAATGGGCCATCTTGGCGCCGATCTTCGTCCCGATGCTGATGGGCGTCGGTATCGCTCCGGAACTTACGCAGGTAGCGTTCCGCGTCAGCGACTCGGCGGTCAACGTCGTCACGCCGATGTTCGCGTTTTATCCTTTGATCATTACGTACTGCCAAAAATACGTCAAAGAAGCCGGCATCGGCACGTTGAGTTCCATGATGCTTCCCTATACGATCGGCTTGCTGGTGACATTGTCCATAGTCCTCTACGTGTTCTGGGGTCTCGACCTGCCGCTCGGTCTGCAAGCTTCGTACTTATATCCGCGCCCGTAAGCGCTTAATCAAAGAGAGGAGTCCTGAAATTGGAATACATGAGTCGTGAATCTTTACTGGAACGTTTCTTGCGTTATATCTCGATCCCCAGCCAAAGCGATCCGACCGTCAGCGAAATCCCCAGCACGAAAATGCAGTGGGACATGGTACGCGAGTTGGAAACGGAATTAAAAGAACTGGGCTTGGAAGATATTCATGTGAGCGAACACGCGGTTTTGACCGCGCGTTTGGCCGCCACCTCCGACGCTCCGGAAGGCACGCCGGTCATCGGTTTTTGCACCCACGTCGATACGGTAGACGTGCAGCTTGCTCCGGAAATTTCGCCGCAAGTCGTGGAAAATTATGACGGCGGCGTCATTACGCTCAACAAAGAAAAAAATCTCGTGCTTGATCCGGAAACGGAAACCGCGTTGAAAAATTACGTCGGCGACACGATTGTGACGACGACCGGCAACTCCGTGCTCGGTTCCGATGACAAAGCGGGCGTCGCCGCGGTCATGGGCGCGATCACCGAACTGGTGAAAAGCGGCGCGCCGCACGGTGAAATTTACCTGGCATTCGTGCCGGATGAAGAAACCGGTTTGCGCGGCAGTAAAAAAATGGAGCTCGATCGTTTCCCCGTCGACTTCGCGTACACGCTTGATTGCTGCGAAATCGGCGAAGTCGTTTACGAAACGTTTAACGCCGGCAGCGCCGTGATCAACATCCAAGGTATCGCCGCGCACCCGATGTCCGCGAAAGGCAACATGGTCAATCCGGTACTGATCGCCTGCGATTTCGTGCAGTATTTTGATCGCCTGAAAACGCCGGAAAACACCGACGGTACCGACGGTTACATCTGGGTGCAGGGCATTTCGGGCAACCAGTCGAACGCGAGCGTCGAGCTCAACATCCGCGATCATCATCGTGATCGTTACCTCGGCTATAAAGATTACATCGAAAAAGCGGTCGCCTTCTTAAAAGAACGGTATCCGCGCGCGACAATCGAACTTTCGATGGAAGATGTCTACGCCAATATTAAAGACGCGAAAACACCGGCAAACGAATTCGCCGTTGATCATATTTACACCGCGATGGAACGCCTCGGCATCACGCCGAAAACGCTTTCGATGCGCGGCGGCACCGACGGTTCGTACCTGTCCTCGCAAGGCATCTTCACGCCGAACTTCTTCACCGGCGGTCACAATTTCCACTCGGTCTACGAATATTTACCGCTTAATTCCTTAGTGAAATCGTCGGAAATGGTTCGCACCATTATCGATCTCGTTCAGGAAGACGCGAAAAAATAACACAATTAAAAAGCATCGCCGCAAGGCGATGCTTTTTTATGTCGTATATTACTCTTGCCGACGAGTCGGTTTGCGCATGAGCAAATTCAACACGATCGGCGTGACAATCACGGCCGCGCCGATGGCTTCCGGAATGCCGTTGGCAATGCAAATGCCAATGATAATATTAACTACCTGATCGAGCGGAACATGACGCATTTCCGCGAATTCTTTAGCGTACAAAATATACGTCAGGCCCATGACCATGATCGTATTCATCATCGATGTCACCAATGCGGACACCGCGATTTTAACGACCTGCGCTCCCGGCATAGCGCGGTACACGAGGTACGCGATCAAACCGAGCAGCACACGCGGCAAGACCGAAATGAGCGGGTTCAAAAACACAATACTCATCAGCGTCGGCGCCACAATATTTTGGAATAAGCTGAAGCAACCGAAAATCAAACCGGTCATCATGCCGACGCGCGGTCCTTCCACAATGCCGCCGATAATCGTCGGAATATGCAGAATGGTCGCTTTCATATAAATGAGGTGAATAAAACCGTAGCCCGTCAAACCGAGCAACGCGGTAATACCGCCTAAAAGGCCGGTGATCACAAGCTGCCGCACCGTCATAAATGAACGCTTCGTCGGCGGCGCTACGCTCGGACGTTCGTCCGCGGGCCGCTCCGTTACTTGCGAATCCGCCTGCAAATCATTCACCGGTGATGTTGCTTCCGTCGCACGCGGCTTGTCCGCCGCCGGATCTTTTTGCCAATTTTCCATTTTGTTCCTCCGTTCTTATTCCTTTAGGGATATAAGTCGTTACCAGAACCGTACTATTGCGCTTGCCCATGCAAGCCGCCGCAAATCAAAAGCATTATAGAGATAATCGCCTGCCTTGTCAAGACGGAGACCTGCCGTTATAATCAAATTTATACGATACGCGTCTTTCGGCATGACAGACGTTCCTATATAGTTTACGCGCAATGCGCATGCAAATAAATGAATCACGGAAGGAGTCCGTATGGATTGGCTTTATCTTTTCATGGAAGATTACGGCTACTGGGCGCTGTTTTTAACCATGGTTGCGGAAAATATGAATATCCCGATTCCGAGCGAAGTCGTTTTAGGCTTCGCCGGTTATCTCGTACACCGCGGTATTTTCACCTACACGCTCGCCTGCGTGGTCGGCGTCGCGGCGGGGCTGGTGGGATCGCTGCTGTCGTACGCTATCGGTTACTACGGCGGCCGTCCTTTCTTACAAAAACATAAACATCTCTTTTTTCTCTCGCAAACGAAACTTTCTTCGGCGGATGATTGGTTTGCCCGCTACGGCGGCATTGCCGTTTTGACCGGCCGTCTGTTACCGGGCATACGCACATTTATTTCGCTGCCCGCCGGAATGGCTCGCTATCCGCTCAAACCGTTCATCTGGTATACCATCATAGGCACCATTCCCTGGACGATGCTGCTCGTTTGGCTCGGGTTCCAGCTGGGCGAGCATTGGGAAGATCTTCTGACCTACGATATGGAACTGTTTATCGGTTCCGTCGTCGTGGCCGCCCTCGCCTACGCCTATTACCACTACCTGCGCAAACGTCGCTCCCGAAATTCGGAAAACGCAAACCGCTCCCATGACGACAAATAAAGATTAAATTCGTCGCGCATGTTGCCGTTTGCCGCATTTTCATGCATTGACTTTGCACAAGCATAACAATCCGCGAGATTTGCGAGAAAAATAATTGCCGACCGCCCGAAACACGGTCAACTTGACGTCTCGCGCCATTCTTTTATAAAAACAGCCGTCTCTTCGGAGACGGTTTTATGATGCCGGCATCATAGATTTTTTCCCTTATAAATGATAGAATTATATAGTTAATATTACGGAGGTGCGTGATGAAGGCGGTCATTATTACCGTGAACACGCTGCAACGCGATGAGAACGGCCAGGAAGAGAGTATTGAACTGACCACAAAGGGCACGTACGAAAAACAAGGCGACGTGCAAATTTTGTGTTACGACGAATCTTCTCTGACCGGACTTACGGGAACGCGGACAACGTTACAATTGTTTCCGCATTCGCTCGTGCTGATGCGCGACGGTAAGATCACCCAGCAACAGGAATTTTTGCCGGGAACCTCGCAAAAATCACTGTATGAGACCCCCTTTGGCAACGTCACGCTGACGATGTACACGCATGAGCTGACGCATACGCTCACGAACGGCGAGGGAGAAATTGCACTCCGTTACGACGTCGCGCTGGAAGGCGTCCATGCGAATTATAACGAACTGATCATACGCTCACGAGAGGACGGAACGAACTGATGGATTTACGGACGGAAATTGGTGCGGCGCTTACCGACGCGGTCAAAGCGGCCGTCACCAAGGGAACACTTCCCGCCGGCGACTACCCCGAACCTTTTCTGGAACAGCCGCCACAAAAAGAATTCGGTGATTTCGCCACTAATATCGCCATGCAATCGGCGAAAATCGCCCGTCGCGCGCCGCGGCAAATTGCGGACGCGATTCTGGCGGAGCTCGACTCCCCGCTGATTGAACGCGCGGAAATCGCCGGCGCCGGTTTTATCAATTTATTTTTGAAAAACGACGCAGTCTACGATATTTTAAAAGAAATTTTGCGTAAGGGTAACGACTACGGCAACCTGCCGGAAAAAAGCGACGAATATATTCAAGTCGAATACGTCAGCGCCAATCCCACCGGACCGCTCCATATCGGCCACGGCCGCGGCGCGGCGTTCGGCAGCGCGCTGGTCAACCTGCTGCGCGCCGCCGGCTACCCGACACAGGCGGAATACTACATCAACGACGCGGGCAACCAAATCGACAATCTCGCGAAATCGGTCGATGCGCGTTACCGTGAACTCTTGGGTGAAACGGTTGAATTTCCGGAAGACGGTTACCACGGCCGCGACATCATCACGACCGCACAGACGATCATTGATGAGGACGGCGACAAATATTTAGCCATGCCCGCCGCCGAACGCCTCGCGATTTTCAAAGAGCGGGCGTTGAACGCAAAACTCGAACGTTTACGCAAAGATTTGGCGGATTTCCATGTGGAATTCGATCAATGGTTCAGTGAACGCACGTTGCATCCGGAAGCGATCGAGACGGCTTGCGCCGAACTGAAAGCGCGCGGCAAGCTGTATGAAAAAGAAGGCGCGCTGTGGCTGAACACCACTGCATACGGCGATGACAAAGACCGCGTCGTCATTCGCGCCAACGGCGTCGGCACGTATTTCGCCGCCGATATCGCGTACCACCGCAACAAGTACGAACGCGGTTTCACGCAGATGATCAACATCTGGGGCGCCGACCATCACGGTTACGTCGCTCGCGTTAAAGCGGCGCTCACGGCGCTCGGCTATGACGCGGATAAACTCGAAATTTTACTTTTGCAAATGGTCAATCTCTTGCGCGGCGGCGAAGTCGTCAAGATGAGCAAACGTACCGGCAAATCGATTACGCTTGCCGAACTGATCGAAGAAGTCGGCGCCGACGCGGCGCGGTATTTCTTCATCATGCGTTCGCTCGACAGTCAGCTCGACTTTGACATCGACTTGGCAAAATCGCACAGCAATGAAAATCCGGTGTACTATATCCAATACGCCTACGCGCGCATTCACAGCATTTACCGCCAGGCGGAGGAAAATCAGATCGCGTACGGCGCTTGGGAAGATACCGATTTCAGTTTGCTGACGGAACCCGCCGAACTGGATCTGATTAAACAGATGAGCGAGTATCGCGAGATGATCGCGAACGCGGCCGCCGCGCATGCGCCGCATCGTCTGGCTCGTTATCTTTATGAACTCGCCGGCCTGTTCCATTCGTTTTATAAACAGTGCCGCATTTTGGGCATTGATCAGGAACGCCAACAGGCGCGTTTGGGACTGATCACAGCGACCAAGTATATTTTATGGCACGGCTTAACCATTCTCGGTGTCAGCGCGCCGGAAAAAATGTAAAGGGGGACGCATGACTAAGTACATATTTGTCACGGGCGGTGTCGTTTCTTCGCTCGGTAAAGGTATCACCGCCGCATCGCTCGGCCGTTTACTGAAAAACCGCGGCTATCGGGTCACGATCCAAAAATTCGATCCGTATTTAAATATTGACCCGGGCACGATGAGCCCGTACCAACACGGTGAAGTTTTCGTAACCGATGACGGCGCGGAAACGGACCTCGACCTCGGTCATTACGAACGCTTTATCGATATCAACTTAAGTCAGCGTTCCAATGTGACGAGCGGTCGCATTTATCAAACCGTCATTTCGCGGGAACGTAAAGGCGATTACCTGGGCGGTACCGTGCAAGTCATTCCGCATGTAACGAACGCGATCAAAGAACAGGTGTTCCGCGTCGGCCAGGAAGTCAATGCCGATGTGGTCATCACCGAAATCGGCGGCACGGTCGGCGATATCGAAAGCCAACCGTTTTTGGAAGCGATTCGCCAGGTGAAAAAAGATATCGGCAAAGAAAACGTTCTGTATATTCACGTGACGCTCCTGCCGTACATCTCCGCTTCCGGCGAATTGAAAACGAAACCGACGCAACACAGCGTGAAAGAAATGCGCAGCATCGGTATCCAGCCGGACATCATCGTCTGCCGCAGCGAATACCCGATCTCGCAGGAGATGAAAGAAAAAATCGCGTTATTCTGCGACGTCGATGTCGACGCGATCATTGAAAACCGTACCGCGCAAAGTATTTACGAAGTACCTTTAATGATGCAGCATGAAGGTTTGGATAAAATCGTTCTGCGCAAATTACAGCTGGAAGACAAGCCCCTCGACATGAGCGATTGGGAACATATGGTCGATCGCATGCTCCACCCGCAAGGCGAACTGGAAGTGGCGCTCGTCGGCAAATACGTTTCGCTCCACGACGCGTATCTTTCCGTCGTCGAATCGCTCGATCATGCCGGCTATGCGTTTAACCGCAAAGTCAACATTCGCTGGATCGATTCGGAAGAGATTGAATCAGCCGATGATCTCGCACCGCTTTTTGCGGGTGTGGACGGTATCGTCGTCCCCGGCGGTTTCGGTTCTCGCGGCGTGGAAGGCAAGATCCGCACGATCCGTTTCGCGCGCGAACATAAAATTCCCTACCTCGGTTTATGCCTCGGCATGCAATGCGCCGTGATGGAATTCGCCCGCAATGTCTGCGGCATTCAAGATGCGATTTCGAGCGAATTTGATGCCGACGCCGAACATCCGGTCATCGACTTAATGCCCGACCAGGTCGATATCGAAGATAAAGGCGGCACCATGCGCTTGGGTCTGTATCCCTGCAAGTTGGTCGATGGCACGCATTCGCGCGAGCTTTACGGGGAAGAATTGGTGTATGAACGTCATCGTCACCGTTACGAATTCAACAACGCGTATCGTAAGCAACTGACCGACGCCGGTTTGATTCTCGCCGGTACCAGTCCCGATGAACGTCTGGTGGAAATTGTCGAAGTCAAAGACCATCCCTTCTTTGTCGCCGTGCAGTTCCATCCGGAATTCAAATCGCGTCCGAATAATCCGCATCCTCTGTTTTACGGATTCATTCAGGCGATGGAGCAAGAAGCAAAATAAAATCAAAAAACACCGGAAATCTCCGGTGTTTTTTTGCACAAAAAAAAAGAGCTGCCGCGGCAGCTCTTTTTCTTTTTTCGTTTACTCTTTCATTAACTCTGCTTTTCGTGCGCCCGCGCGCAGGAATACCACCGGAATCATAATAAGTCCGACTTGTCCCATCAGCGGATACAGAATGCCGATCAATTTACCGAAACCGATCTGCGCGCCGAAGTACGCCACAATCCCCAAGACCACCGTCACCGCAAGCATCGGCGTACGGCCAAGGCCAAAGCCCTGAATGCGGTTCAGCACGAGCCAAAACATCGGCGCCGCCGTGGAGTAAATCCCCAACAAAAGCACCACGGAGAAAATCATCGCGAGAATCGGCAGATGTTGTTCCGCCAGGAACAAGTTCGGCACTTCGTAGGTCACGATCTGATCCGGATAGCAAAGCATCGCAAAGACGATCATGATGACCGACAGCATCAGGAAAACGCCGCCCATCACGCCGCCCCAAATCGCTTCCCGGCGATTGCGCGCGCGCGTGCCGAGTCCGGCGAGAAAAGGAATTCCGCCCAAAACCATGCAAGCGGCATACAACACGCCGCTGAACCAAGCGGTATCCAACCATTCATACGCCCCGAACCACCAGCCGGCGGTCGCGCGCAAATCGAAGAGCGCCTGCACTTGCGCCCCCGTCAAATCATTGCCGTAGTACGTGCTGGTCACCGCGGTCACGATACCGATTAAAATCGTAAACACGGTGATGACCGGTCCGATCGCACCGATAATATCGACCAAACCGTTCAAACCGAGCAACACGGTCATGACGCAAAGAATCGCCATGCCGAGTTTGCCGATTTCCGCACCGACGCCGAAGTATTCGCCGGCTACGGCGCCGGATCCGGCGAACATAATGGAAACGACGCAAAAAAGGCAAATGATCGTGAAAATTTCCAAAATATAACCGATATATTTACCGCAATAGTAGCGGAAAATTTCCGTCTGTACGGTCAATTTCAATTCATGTCCTTTGACCATCAGGGCCGCGCCCATCGCGGCGAAAAGAAACATGCTGACGAGCGCGCCGATGTAACCCGCCGGTCCGTACGATGTGAAAAATTGCAACACTTCCTGGCCGGTCGCAAATCCCGAACCGATCGTAAACGCGATGTAAGCTCCCGCCAGTTTCACGACATTCCAAATGCTTACCTGCTGCTGCATGGCGCTCCCTCCACTTCTTTTTCCACGGCCGCCAAACGCGGCAGAAGTTCCGTCAAATCGCGCGGCACACGCAAACGGATATGGCGTTTACCGATCCCGTCAAAATCTTCGCCGCGTTCGGTGATAATGCCGTGCCGCAGCATCACGTCAAATAAATTAAGATCGCGTTCCGTATACAAAAGCACGATCGGCACCGTATCGCCAGTAACGGATGCCTGCAATACGGAAAGTGCCTCCAGCACGCGTGCTTTATTCGCCGCGATCTGCGTTTTGGAGCGCGTGATATGTTCGCGATCACGTAAGGCGATCGGCGTCAAACGGGCGGCGGTTTCGGTGACGACCATTTCCGCCGGCAACTTCTGCATGATCGGCATAAATGCTTGCGGCAATACCGCGTAACCAGTCCGCAGGCCGGCCAATCCGAACCCTTTCGAAAGCGTTTTGACGACGATCACATTCGGATACTTATTAACCAAGGCGACCGCCGAATTTTCCAGCGGCATAAAATCGCCGTACGCTTCATCGACGATCACCATCGTGTCCTGCGCCGCCGCTTTTTGCGCCAGCTGCTCGATGTCCGCCAGCGGAATCATTTGACCGGTCGGGTTATTCGGATTATCCAAATACACGAGCGTATGCTCCGGACGCAGCGCTTCGATAAAACGCGCGACGGAAAAACGGAACTGCTCTTCTTCCCGCAACGCGACGACGGTGAGTTGCGCGCCCATCGCGCGCATATCGGTAGTCGCGGAAGAAAACGTCGGTTCACCGACGAGAACATGCGTTCCCTCATCGATAAAGAGTCGGTTCAGATCGATCAGCATGCCCATCGATCCCGTGTGAATCGCAAGTTGTTCCGGCGCAATTTTCGCCGCCGGCGCGAGGTATTCGCAAATCGCCGCGCGCAGTTCACGGTACGGATAGCTCGGATACGGCGAGATGCCGCTGAATGTCTCCCGATACAACTCCTCCGTCAGTTGCGGCGTGTAGCCGAACGGATTAATCCCGAGCGAACAATCGATCGCGTCATCGGTAATTGTGTCACCGTGCACGTAACTTTGCACCTTATAATCTGCCAAACTGTGTCGAATTCTGTATTTCATACTGCCCCTCCTACCATGCTGCGACTTTGTCGATTAATTCTTATTATTATAATATGATCCCCGCTGTTACGCAATGCGCGATGTTTTCAGTAACTGTACGTCAAGCGCAGATACAGGCTGACCGCAACGCCCGCCGTCAGCAGCGCCATTACCAAGTAATCGCGCTGTTGTGGCGTCACGGCGCGGGTAAAGCGCGTGGTGCCGGCACCGAAGCCGCGAAGCTCCAGCGAAAGCGCCATCGTTTCCGAACGCGCGAGCGATTTCAAAACGAGGGGCTGTACCACGCCGAGATACGCTTTGCTGCGGCGCAGATAGTGTCCGTTCTGCGGCACGCCGCGGCAAGCCTGCGCCTCGAGTACCGCTTTATTTTCCGCCAGAAAATCCGGCACGAAACGCAGCGCCGCCGTGAACATGAACGCGTATTCATACGGGATGTGCAACTGCGTCACGACCGCGGCCGTCAGATCCTGCAAGCGCGTCGTCGTCAACACCAAGAGGAAAACGCCCGCCAACGCCAACATCCGTAAACTCGCGACATACGCGGACTGCAACGTACCGCCGCCAAGGTATTGAATGACGCCCAAAAGGATCGCGAAGAAAATAAATGCCAATAACGCTTTGCGATTTTGTTGCAACACGCCGGCGGCGATAAAAATGACGATTTCCGCGAGAAACAGCGCAAAGAGCGCCGGCGGACTTTGCAAAAACAAAACGGCGAGCGACACCGCGACAATCATGAAAATTTTTGTTAAAGGAACCAAGCGCGTCATTTTGCACCTCCGTCATCGGTATAATGGGAAACGTCCCGCCCACCGCGATACATGCTTGCTAAAAATTTTTGCGGCTCGCCGTTATAAACGACGCGACCGTCGGCGAGCATCACGACGTGTTGCGCGTACCGTCTTACCACATCGGGCGCGTGCGTGACCAAAATAATTCCCAATCCCGCGGCCGTCAATTTTGTTAAAATCTGCATCAGCTGTCGGATATCCGCCGGCGAAATACCGCTCGTCGGTTCATCAAGGATGAGAAATTCCGCTCCGAGCGCTACCGCCGAAGCCAATGCGACGCGTTGCTTTTTCGCCCGCGGAAGAAGCGGCGGGTACGCGTCCCGTTCTTCTTCCAGTCCGCATAACTTCAGCGCCGCCTCCGCTTTCTCGCGAGTCTCTACCTTGTCGCGTCCCTGCTCGAGCGGGCCGAATGCGATTTCATCGTACACCGTGGTACAAAAAAGTTGTCGATCCGCCTGTTGAAATACGTAGCCCAAAACACGACTGCGTTCACTCGCGGATAATCTCGTCAGTTCCCGACCGTTCAGCTCGATGCGTCCGGAGGTCGGCCGTTCCAGTCCCATCAAAAGTCGTGTCAATGTCGTTTTACCGCTGCCGTTTTTGCCGACTAAAGCGGTGATTTCACCGGCCGCAAACGCCAGCGAAAGATCATGAATCACTTCGTGACCGTCGGCGTACGCAAAACACAGATGCGCCGTTTTCAGCATGTCACCCTCCCCGCGACGACTGCCGATGCCGTCGCTTCCTGATACCGATCGGGCAACAAATCACGGAACGTGGCGTCCGCCTGCATGCGGCCGACCACTTCATCGAATGCACCCACCATGACCAAACGTCCTTCATCCAACAGCGCGGCGCGCTTGGCGTACGGCGCGACTTCCGCCAACTGCGACTCGGTAACGACAACGGTCAGACCGTCTCGCCGATTCAACATGCCGAGCAATTCGTAAAACGCTTGCGTGCCTTCCGGATCGAGCGCCGAGGTCGGCTCATCGATGACCAATATTTGCGGTTCCGTCGCGAGCACCGACGCGATGACCAAGCGCTGACGCTGACCGCCGGAAAGCGTCGCCACATTGCGTTCCTCCAAGCCGCTCAACTCGACTTTCGCCAACGCCTCCGCGCTGCGGCGCGTAATTTCCGCGGCAGCGTAACCGCGATTTTCCAACGCGAATTCCATTTCTTCAGCGACGGTTAACGTCACCAGCTGCGCATCGTAATCCGGTAAAATCGTGCCGACTTTGGTCGCGATCTCCGCGATGCTGTGCTGCGTGATCGCCAGATCTTCCACAAAAACCATGCCGCGCATGACGCCGCCGTAGTAATGCGGAACCGCTCCGCAGAGCGCGGACATCAGCGTCGTTTTACCGGCTCCCGCCGCGCCCGCCAACACCAGAAAGTCGCCGTGTTCGACCGTCAGATTGATATCCTGCAACGCGTCCGCTGTCGTCTGCGGATAGCGATAACTCAAATGCTCGATAGAAAACGCCGCATCCTGTTGCGGCCGTAAAGCAAGTCCCGCGTGCGACACGGTGGCGACTTCCGCTTGCGTCGCCAGCGAAGCATGCAGCAGCCGTTGCGCCGGCGCGTACAGGACCGGCGTGATAATACCGTTAATGACCGCGACCAAGCCGACCGCCGGGAGCATCGCATACAAATATACATTGGTCGCAATCCCGAGCATGTATGTCATCAGCGATACAAAAACGAAACCGCTGATCAATGTGGCGACGCCGCCGCAGATCGCGCTCAGGATGCTTTTTTGCCGAACGTGCGGCAAAATCATGTGCGCGAAACACGCAGCCGTCATCGCGCCCAACGGTTCGCTGATCAGATTGCCGTAGGGAAAGCCCGATTTCGAAGTCAGAATTTCGATGCAGGCCGCCACCATGCCGATGCCGAAACATTGACGATACGTCGGTTTCGTCAGTAAAATCGCCACGCAATACGTCGCGATCATCCAATTCGGCGTGAACCCCGCGATGGAGGGGGACGCGATATGTAAAATCGTCCCGATGGAAAGTAACAAAGTCGAAACGGTCAACCAGCGAAATTGCCCGCCGCGTGTTTTTTGAAATACCAATGTTTGTGTTTGCATGTTATCTCCTTTCCGATGCGGACAATAAAAAAGCCTCCCGTCCACATCCATATCCAAATGATATGGGGACGAAAGGTATCCTTCCGCGGTGCCACCCCGCTTGACTGGTATCAGTCCGGCTTACTACGTACGGCGATTTGCGATACGCGCTTCGGGATAGCGGCCGAAGATGCCGTCGACGCCTACCCCGCGCAGCGGATCGGGTCGTATCTCCCGGGCCCATTCGCGTCGTCCTCCCGCGCCGATCTTCCACTGTCATCGGCTCGCTTTAGCGTTTGTTACGACGGTACTCTTCCCGTTCATCGATGATTTCATTTAATTACAGGTAGAATAGCACAAAAAAATAACACTGTCAATTTTTCTCCAAAATATTTTTAACTTGCATCATGACTGTCACAACGAATCCGCGTGAGCACGGTTTCCCGATGTTATAATAAAAAAAGAATGGATTGTCTGTAGTATATAGGAGGCAATGTGAGCTCATTTACCGTGTGGCATTGGGGCGGAATTTTTCTCGCCTTCGCCGCCGTCTTTATCGCGATTTTTGCGACAGCGCAAAAATCATCCTTAGAAAACTTCAGTGTCGGCGGTCGCGCGTCCGGTCCGTGGCTTGTCGCCGGCGCGCTTGTCGGCACGATCGTCGGCGGCTCGGCCACCGTCGGTACCGCCCAAGGCGCCGTGAGCGCCGGTTTTTCCGCCTGGTGGTTTACTTTCGGCTCAACGCTCGGCTTTATTCTGTTGGGTAAAGTATACGCCGGACCGTTGCGCGCAAGCGGCTTAAAAACCATCGCCGAGTATATGGCGGCGCGCTACGGCAAAATGGCAGGCGTAGCGACTTCCATCGTGTCCGTTTTGGGAATTTTCTTTTCGCTCGTCGCGAGCGGCTTGGCCGGCATTCATTTCATGCAAATTTTATTTCCCGTCTCGGAACTGACGGGCACTGTATTGCTGCTCGTCATTGTCGTGTTGTACGTTTTGGCCGGCGGCATTCGCGGCACGGCGGTATCCGGCATCGTCAAAACGGTGTTGCTCTACAGCACGTTGATTATCGCGGGCGTTTACGCCTGGCGCGGCTTGGCGCAACTTCCCGCGACCACGGTGTGGCACGCCGACTGGCTTTGGCCGCAGGGCGGCAACAGCTGGCGCATGTTCGCCACGAACTGTCTTTCCGTCATTATCGGTGTCGCCGTGACGCAATCGTATGCGCAGGCGCTGTACAGCGCGCGTGACGCCGAAACCGCGGCGCGCGGCAGTTACTTGGCGGCCGCGCTTTGCATGCCGGTCGGTTTGCCGCTGATTTTAATCGGCATCCATACGCATTTTATGACGCCGTCGATCGACGCCGTCACCGCATTGCCGATGTTTATGCAGATGCACTTGCCGGCGCTTTTGGCGGGGTTGGGAGTCGGCGCGATTTTACTTTCCATCATCGGATCGATCGCCGGACTGTCGTTGGGCGCCGCCACCTCGATCGCCGTCGACATCTTCGAGTCGGGCTTCGGCGTAAAGGGACAAAAGCGGCTGCTCTTCATTTTGCAGGCGGCGCTGATTATGCTTGTGCTCGCCGCTTTTTCGGTTTCGTTATACCGCTACCACTCCCAGATTCTCTACTGGAATTTCCTTTCCTTTTCGCTGCGCGGCGCGGGCGTTTTCTTACCCTTTTTACTCGCCATTTACGCCAAAGGACCGACCTCGGAAAAAAGCACGACGGCGAATATTCTTTTCTCCACTCTGATCGCCGTGCTTTCCATCGGTAACGATACCTTCACGCTCAATCCTCTCTACGTGGGCATCGGCACCTCCGCCTGCTGGCTGCTCGTGGAAACGATTTGGCGGCGCATTGATCGTCACTAAGTTGCCGGATTTCATCATCGCAATGCTATAATAAAATCAATTCGAATTCGGTTATATGTTCAGAAACGGTTATTCATTATGAAAAAACACAATCTTCGTTGGTTCGCGCGCGTCAGTCTGCTCGCGGCCATTGCCGCCGTATTGATGCTGTGGCAATTTCCGCTGCCGCTGATGCCCGCTTTTTTAACGCTGGATATCAGCGATGTGCCTGTCGTCGTCGGCGCGCTTTTATTCGGCTGGCCCGCCGGCGCCGCCATCGCCATCTTAAAAAATCTATTGCATCTGCCCGTGTCATCCACTTTCGGTATCGGTGAAATCGCCAACGCGACGTTGGCGCTCACTTATATTACCGTTGCAACGCTGCTGCGCCGTTGGGGATGGCTCGCATATGTGGCGGCCACCTGCGCCATTGCCGGTGTCGCCGTATTTCTCAACTTTACGTTGCTGCTGCCGCTCTATCAATCCGCATTCGGCATCTCGACCGCGCAACTTTTGGCCATGTCCGCGCGCGCCGGTTCCCAACTCATCACCGTCTGGGATTTCATGTGGTGGGTGATCGTGCCTTTCAATCTCATCAAAGGCGGCTTGATCACACTCCTTGCCCTGCCGATTTACCGCCGTCTGCGTACGATGCCGCGGCAATAAAAAAGTCCTCGCCAAGCGAGGACTTTTTTATTGACTTTCGTAAATTTATAATTACAAAAATCTTTTGTTTAGCTACATTATATTCCTTATATATATTTTTGCAATGTTTTTTCTCACATCTTTTTTGTCTATTCTTTTTACAGTTTTCAACAAAAAACTTCCAAGATTATTACAATCCCAGAAGTTATCCCCTATATTTTTACTTATTCTAATTATTTAACGTCGTAGTCAAATTCATTGATCGATCTTTTGCTGTCTATGTTTTGTTCTTTAAGAAATTCCATTTCTTTCAATCCTTTAGATTTTGCGACAACTGATTTAGGAAACGACACGATTTCTTGATTTATTATGCTGATATTGTTATTGACGATTCTTTTCGCAGCTGCTAATTGTTCATTTTCGTCGCTGATTTCATCTTGTAAATTGATGAATTCTTGTGATGATTTAAGGTCCGGGTAGCTTTCAGCAAGTGCAAATATTTTGCTGATTTCTTTGTCTTGGTTTTGTATTGTGGCGTTGAATTCTTTGATATTTGCATTTTGGCGAAGTTGAATTACATCTGAAAAAGTTGAGGCTTCATGTTTTGCGTATGATTTGGCTACTTTTATCATTTCACAAATTGTGTCGTATCTTTTAGCTAGTGCAATGTCCACGTTTTTCTTGGATTCGTCTATTACGACTTTGTATCGGTTAAATCTATTCGATGTTTTTACCCACCAAATTAATACTATTAAAATGATTAATGCAATTATTCCAATTGCTGTGAATTCCGAATTTAAAAATCTGTCCATAATTTCTCCTTATAATTTTTCACCTATTATATCTATTAGAGAGTAAAATCCAGATAATTTTTCTCTAACTTTTTCGTATTCTGTTGAAAGCGACAATTCATCAACTTGTTTTTTCGTTTGTGGTAAAGCAAATAAAAATGCATTTGATTCAAATGATACGGAGATGTATTGTTCATTCATGTATAAGCACACTCTCATTTTTTCTTTCCAATCGTTCAATAACTCTATAATTTTAGGATCTAAAATTAGTCTTGTGTAGAAATCATCTGTTGAATATATTGCGTATGAGTTGTTAAATTCAATGGATTCCGTCTCAATTTCTTTTTCTATTTTGGTTTTCTTTCCGTAGCTTCCATGATTTCTTACCCCAAGTACTTTACCTTTTTTTATGGGAACTACTCTTATGTGTCCATTTATTTTAGTGTCAAATTTCGCCATCAAAACCTGTCCACAAAAATCAATAGTTTGTCGTGTGTGTCCTTCACTATCTTCAGTTTCTGTGTATGCTTGCATATTAGAAAACTCTGTTTTGTAATCATCACCAAATACTATGTGGCAGTTTCCAAAATAATACTGAGAATCAGGAACCAACCTTTTCATTGCTTTCAAATCAATTTTCTTAGAATAATCAATTGTTGTATCAGGCAAGATTTCATTCAACACTGGTAATAGGAAATTATCAATGTAGGATTTTGCAAGATCATTTCTTCGTTGTTTTCTTCGTTGTTCTGAATATTTTTCCCCAAAATACACTATAGCAGCCATTACAAGAAGCGAATAAATATCTAGCATCGCGCGCATCGCGCTTAATGCAATAAATCCGAACATGGCACCTATAACTAATACAAATGGATTAATAATGTTGTTCTTCATTCCATTTTTTACTAAAAGTAGTTTTGATTGCATTTGTGGAGAATTTTCTATTTGTTCAATTCGTTTTACGATTTCGGGATTGGTAAATTTATCCCTGTATTTTTTCCTCACTTTTTTTCCTTTCAATCACTTTAATTGCACTTCTTTCATTTATAATTATACCCGTATAATTATACCCGATTATTCGCGAAAAATAAGCTATTTATACGAATTTTCGATATTTTTACAAATATTTTACATGTATTTATTTACGAAAAAAATCGTGATGACAGAAGTATCATTTACTTCTACCAACACGATTTATTATAGACCCTTTTTTTATTTGTGTAAACCGTAGCGAATAATCAATCGGCTGATTTCGTATAAAAGCAAAATGGGAATGGCCAGCAGCGTTTGCGAAACCAGGTCGGTCGTCGGTGTAATAAGCGCCGCCGCGATAAACGCCAGCAAGATGACAAAGCGGCGTTGCGCTTTGAGCCATGCGGACGACACCACATCCATTTCAGCAAGCGCCAAAAGAACCAGCGGCAAATTAAACACGAACCCGAACGGCAGGATCAGCATCAACGCGAAATCCAAATAACTTTCCATGGAGATCAGCGGTTGCACCGTGCTGTCGCCGAAGGAAAGAAAAAAATGCAGCCCCTGCGGCAAGACAACGAAAAAGCCGAACGCCGTTCCCGCTAAAAAAAGCAGTAGCGAACCGGGAACCAACAGCGCCAGAATCGCGTGTTCTTTTTGCGTAAACGCCGGCACCAAAAACGCCCAGAATTCATAAAACAACACCGGCGCGGCAAAGACAATACCCGCCACCATCGCCACTTTAACATAAATAAAAAATGCTTCCGCCGGTCGCAGATAATACAGTTGGCCCGCAGGCGCCGTGATGAACGCCACAATGAAATCGATGAAACAGCCGCTCACCGCCATGCCGACCACGGCCGCCAGAATGGCGCGGATCAGCCGCCGTCGCAACTCCCCGAGATGATCGATCAGCGTCATCTCCTGCGGATCGGCGAAGCAGGCCGCGGAGGTCGCGCTTTTCATTCTTTCGGCGGTAACGACGAAGCGACGGTAACGTCTTTATGCGCTTCTGCGGTCGTTTCATTGCCGTTGATCGCGTCTTTAAATTCGTGCATGCTTTTGCCCATCGCTTTACCGATTTCCGGCAGTTTACCCGGTCCGAACAACACCAGGCCGATCACCAAAATTAAGATAAGTTCAGGAATGCCCAAGCCGAACATAGTAAACCCTCCTTTGATTTATGGTACTTGGTTTCCTTCTGAGGATACAGAGTCAATATCGTTTTACGGTGAAAAAATCTTTTAAAATTTGTAAAATTCAGTTTCAAAGAGCGATTTCCGTAATTTTGCGTATTTTTACCGAAACCCAAACAAATTATAAATAAACCTCCTTTATAGTTACGTTTATCTATGGACGAATCCATACAGGGTAACAAAGGAGGAATTACTATGTCTACCGAAGAAATGCACGCAACGCCCGCGACAATGTCGCGCCGCGGCTTTTTGAAATTGGCCGCCGGCTCCGCATTGGGCGCGGCCATGCTCTCCATGCCGTCCTTTGCATTGGCGCGCGAGCTGGAAGTGAAATCGCGTCAGCTGAAACCGGTCATGTACGACGCGATTCCGCAAAACGCCATCGCATGCGGCCAACAGGCGCCGCTGATCGAAGGTTGCTACCGTTCGATCCTGGGTTACGCGGAAAAAATTCGTGATGCGGGACTGCGGCGCGAAGTCACCGACCTCATCCAAAATCCGGCGCTGCGTTTCTTGCAGGAATACAGTTCACCGGCGGCGCGTCATCGCATCTACACGCAGCTGGCCAACCAAGGCTTGGTCGATACCGCAAAAACCGACGAGGCGCATTTCTTCCCCGTCTCCGACGGCAAAATTCAGGAATTCCGCACGGCGCCGGGCAGCGGTTACGGCAGTCACCATCCGTACCCTGGCGGCTTGGCTACGCACGTCAACGCCAACATGCACATCACGGAAGCCGTCTGCAATACATACCGGGATGTTTTCATGTATAACGTCAATCGCGACATCGCATTCGGCGCGGAACTTCTGCACGATATCGCGAAGCCGTTCGTTTTCGCCTGGCAGAAAAACGGCCGTTCGCTGCAGGAATATACGATTGCGGGCACCGGCGCTCACCATATTTTCTCCATCGCGGAAATTATTTACCGCGGTTTCCCTGCGGATTTCGTCGTCGCCCAGGCTTGCGCACATGAAGCGCCGAACTCGGCGAAAGGTAATGAAACCGTCGCCGGCTGGCTGAAAGCCGGCGCAATGATCGCCGGTAAAGATCCCTTCGCGTACGGTTTGTTGAACAAAACCGGTGACGGCATTCGTGACCCGCACCGTCAGGAAGGCTACATCGTTCACTTGGGCGACCATGACTGGGTGCTCTCTTCGCCGGCCGCGCAAAAGAGCGTGGCGATTCTGAAAGAAATCGCCAAACGCGATTACGGCATGAGCGCTGCCGATCTCGAAGGCGCGCGTTTCAACCACTTCCGCAACTATATCGGCTCGCAACTTTCCTACATGTTCCTCAACATGCTCGCCGCGGAACCGAACGGTGAAAAACTTATCGCGGCCCAGGTCCACAAAGTCATTTTGAAATAATGGAAAAGCGTCGCGACGCTTACCTTCACTTGGTAGAGGACGGTAAATATGCTATAATATGTACCGTCAAGCGGGTGTAGTTCATCGGTAGAACGTCAGCTTCCCAAGCTGAATGTAGAGGGTTCGATTCCCTTCACCCGCTCCAATTTTATATTGATTCCGATGACGTTCAAAGCTCCCGATTCCGGGAGCTTTTTTGTTGCGCAAACGTGCCATGTTTCTTTTGCGGCGCCAGGAAAGGCTTCCTTCCCGATACATTCGCGCCGTTCATCCGGCAGAACGCGCCGTCAGTGGTATAATAACGGTAAGAATTATTTGTTTTAATTGGCGCGTAAAGGATTCGGCAAAGGCGGTACCATATTGACTACATTAAAATTTTTCAGTTGGCTGAGGCAACCGCGCAATACCATTTGGTGGCAACCCGCCAAAGGCGCACTGTTTGTTATCGTATATGTCATCGCGGTGCTCGTCAGCACACGGTATCTGCCGACCAACTTGTTTCCCGATATTCCGTCGCGCACGATCGATGGCCTGTTGACCATTTTGGCGTCAAGCATGCTGGCGGTCACCACGTTTTCTCTTTCCATTATGGAGAATGCGTTTTCTTCCGCGTCACGCGGTGCGACCCCGCGTTCCGTCGAACTCGTCATGGCGGACGACAGCACCCGACTCGCCATCGCCAGTTTCATTTCGACATTTATTTATGCCATTATCACAAAGATCGCCTTAGGAAGCGGTTCCTTCGCGCAAAACGGCCGCTTCCTCTTTTTCCTCAGCACGATTGTCGTCATCGCCTACCTGATTGTTGTACTGATCCGCTGGGTGCAGGTACTATCAACACTCGGACACTTGGGCGACACGATGGGTAAGGTATATGCCAAAGCGGCAGAGACCATGCGCCGTTATCGCAGTCTGCCTAACCTCGGCGCCACATGGGTGCCGGCTAAAGACGCGCTGCCGGACGCGCATTTTATTTGCGCCGAGACCGGTCAGTTCGCGCAGCTTCATTTGGACCTTTTACAGGAGTGGGCGAAAAAACATGACGCGCATGTTTTCATTCGCTTGAATCCGGGTGACTTTCTGTATCGAGGCGAACCGCTGGCGGATATTTACCTGAATGACGGTTCGAACTCGTTGACGGAAGAAGATCTGTCGCTTTTACGCAGTTTCTTTATCGTTAAGCCGACGCGCAGTTATGAACAGGATCCTCGTTTCGGTTTTATCGTCTTAAAAGAAATCGCGCAACGCTCAATTTCCCCCTCGATGAACGATCCCGGTTCGGTGATAGCGGTGATGAATCTGATGGCGAAATTGCTGCTGGACGCTACCGCGCCGCGCGACAACATGACCGTATACGATCGCATCGGCATACAACCTCTGCAGGAAGCGGATTTCATCTATCGTTCCTTTGACGGCATCATTCGCGACAGCGACCAAAATGCTGGTATATCCATGCAGGCGTTGCACATTATGTATGCGGTTTCGCGCCATGCTCCCGAGGAAACGATTCGCAAAGCGGCGCGTATTCAGGCGCGCTTGATTTTAGAACACGCACGCCGAACATTCAGCGCCCGTCAGGATTTGTTTCGCGTGGAAAGCGCCTATGTCCGATATTTTCCGGATGATACGCCGATCGAAGCCTCCTCGTATTTTCCCGATGACGAAGCGGCGGAACGTCAAAAATCATTAGCGGATGCCGACCTGACGGCTCTTTTTGAAGAGCCGCGTGACGAAAACGATCGGACGAAAACGATCGACAGTAAAGTAAAACAAAGGAAATAATATGAACCGAACTTCTTCTCACTTATCTTGGTGGCGTCGCTACGGCGGCTGGTTGCTGCTTGGCGCTGCGTTTATCTACATGTTCGCTCTGAACAACTGGACGCCTTGGCACCGCGATGATTATGAGTACGCGCTGATTTGGCAAACGCTGGTGCCGATCGAAAGTTTTCATGACGTCATGACATCCCTCGCGCGTCACTACCAAATGCACGGCGGACGCATGGTCGCTTTTTTTGTGTTGGATAATTTTTTGCGCTGGCCCAAGATTTGGTTCAATATTGCCAACGCGCTTTGCTTCATTTTGATGGCGCTCGGTCTCAGCTGGCATAGCGCGGGACGTATTGAAAAATCACCCGCGCCGGTGCGCATAGCCGCCGTACTGCTCGCGCTTTGGTATACGCTGCCGCACTTTGGTGAGGTGGCAGTGTGGATGTGCGGTTCGACCGTATATTTGTGGACGATGACTATCATGGTCTGGTTTCTTTTGCCGTACCATTTTTCTCTGCGTCCGACACGAACGCTTGCCAACAGTTATTGGGCGGCAGGCGCTATGTTTTTACTCGGCATTCTCGCCGGTTGGGGCGAAGAAAACGCTTCGCTTGCGACCATCGTCGCGGCGACCGCGGTGACGCTGTACAGTTGGCGTAAAGGTCAGCGGTATCGCTGGCAGATCGCCGGCGTCGTCGGCAGCGTACTCGGTTTTATCGCGCTGGTCGTCGCGCCCGGTAATTTTGTCCGCGTGGCGGAGGTGTCCGCTTCCATCGGCCGAAGGATCGGCAATCAGTTCGCGGGAAACGGCGAGATGATGCTCTATATTTTGCCGCTGATTTTCATGTGGATGTTAGCCTATCGACAAATCGCGATATCGCGTTACGGGCGCAACGCGACAACGCCATCCGGCTCGAAGCGTCCGCTGTATATCGCCGGCGCTCTCGCGGCGGTACTCGCGGTGTCATATGCTACCGACGGTTTTGTCGGGCGTTGGTTTGGCGACGGCTTAATCGCAATCGTTCACGCGCTCGGTTTGCTCAAGCCGAAAACGGTGCACCTTCTGCAAAATCTCGGTTCCGGCGTCGAGGAGATGGGGCTTTACCTCTTACTTATTTGGCTCGTGTATCGTCTTTTGCGCCGCCGCCTCATGCTCACACCGGCGGTAACGAAAACCGCCGGCTGGCGGCTGACATTCCGCACGCTTTGGAATCAATATCCCCCCGTGCGCTTTTTATTGATTACCGCAGCGCTTGCCGCCGTCAGCAATCTCGCGATGCTCGGCGCGCCGACTTTTCCCGCTCGTGCATCGATGTTCGCCGTGCTGTGCCTGATCGCCGGCACGGTCGGTTTGTATGACGTGCCCGTGGTTCGCCGCGCATTCGCGCGGGAACAACGTTTCGTTGTCGGTATCGTTTTGTTGATTACGCTGCCGTTTTTGCTCGGCACATTGTATTTCACCGTGAGAATTTACGAAATCGATCAGGCGCGCATGGCCTATATCCGCGACGCGCGAGCGCAAGGCTATACCTCCGTCGAGCTCGAGGCGCTTCCCTTTACGCAGCGCATGCTGCGACATATCTTCTATGTGGAACTCGATAACGGCGTTTCCCAATACGGTTTGAAACGCTACTACGGTTTGGAGGAGTTAACGATCCGCAAATAAAAAGAAAAACAGCATGCTATAATGGAAAAAAATGATTCTTTATTTCGAAAGGAGTGGACTCATGTTTCCTGCATTTCGTAAATATACCGCGGCGTTCCTCGCCGCGTGTTTCTTAACGATGCCGCTGGCGGCGCCGGTGGAGGCTTCGTGGGGCGGTATCGGCGCCTCCGTACTCAAAGGCGCGGTAGAAATGGGCATGATTCGCGAGCAATTGCGCGAACTTGACGAAAACGGCCAGGAAGAAGTTCTCGCCAACGCCAAAGAGCAAAGCGGTTACTATGATAATGCCGCCTATCAGGAGCGCGCCCAACGCATTTTGGATTCCCTTGTGAAAAGCGGCGTGCCCAAGCGGAAGTATGTCATTTTTGTGAACCCCTCCGATGATATCAATGCGTACTGCACGCTCGCTGCCGTGCTTTCCGTCAACAAAGGCACGCTGGACGTGCTGGACGATCAACAGCTGGCGTTTGTCCTCGCCCATGAAGTCAGCCACGGCGAAAATCGCGACATCGTCAACGGCGTAACCAAAAAGCTCAGTCTTGCCGTCGCCGGTTCCACCGTTCTTTCCGGCGGTGATTCATCTGCCGTCCAAACGCTGCTGATGAATTTAGGTCTGAACTATATCAACAACGAAGTATTCACGATGGGTCAGGAAAAAGCTGCGGATGACCTTGGTTTTACCATTCTGGAAAAAACGGATTACAATCTCGGCGGCGCTCCCGCCGCGATGCGCGCGTTATTGAAAAAATACGGTCCCGGTTTCAATGACGGTATCACTCGCGTTATTGCGCCGAACTCGCATCCGCGCAACGAATCGCGCGTTACGGAAGCGGTCAACCGCATGCAGGCGTATTCCGGTAACCGCGTCACCGTCAAAGGCGCCGATGTGATCGTCAACGACAAGACCGTATTGACACCGATCAAAGTCGGAAATTATGATGCCGAAACACGCGCGTACTACGTTGCGGGTCGCCTGGCGCGTCTTTTCCATGATCATAAAATGCAACCGGCGCGATTGGACGGCGGCTCGATTTACGTGGGCAACCAATCGCTGTACACCCTTTCCTCCGGTGAAGACGGCAACGCAATCGTCAATCGTTTGAACGCGGCCGTTACCCCCGAAGCGAAAACCAAAGAAGAAAAAATTGACAAAACATCCGAGAAAATGAAAAAGCCAGACGCAACCAAACCGGCGCAAGACGTTAAAAAGGCCGCGCCGAAAAAAGCTTCGGAAGGCAACATTAAAGATCGCGTCAACGCGATTCTCGGCCGCAAAAATTAAATACCAAAAAAGCGCTTACCGCGGTAAGCGCTTTTTGTTTGCTCTCATTCGTCTGCCGTCCATTTTTTTACCGTCGCTTGCAACGCGCCGCGAAGTACCAAGCCGTTGCCTGCGTTGCTTTTCTGCGCTTGCGTTTCACGCAGTGCGAATTCAATGAATCGCGCCGACGTCTTCACCGCCTGCGCGAGCGACTCACCGCGCAGCAACACCGCGAGCAGTACCGCATTGAAATAATCGCCGCTGCCGCTGAAATTCGGTGCCAGGCGCGCAAAATCGACAGCGCCCGTGTGACCGTCCGCCGACCGATAATAAGCGGTTCCGACGTTCGCGTCAAGATTTCCCACGCCCGTGATGACGCAGGCTCTTGCTCCCAACGCGCATAAACGTTTGAGCCATTGCGGCGCGACGCGTTGCTCACACGCGGGATCTTCCCCCAAAAGCAACGCCGCTTCCGTCCAGTTCGGCGTAATGATATCCGCCACCGGCAAAAGCGTGCGCATTTCCGTGACGAGTTCCCGCGGCAATGTGGGATACAAGGCGCCGTTATCCCCCATCACGGGATCCACCAGAATAAACGAACCTTGCGCGCGCCATTTCGGTAACGCTTGTCGCAGCAACGCAAATTGTTCCAAACTGCCGAGGCTGTCGATAAAACCGGTCGCCACCGCGGCAAACGTGAAACCCTGTTTCTCCCAAAGCGGCAAGGTCCGCCGCAGATGTTCCGTCAGCGGAAAATAGTCATAGTCTCCGTACTCGAAACTGTGGCTCATTACCGCCGTCAGCAATCCCGACACGGGATAACCGAGAGCGCGCAAAATCGGCTCCAGCACATTCATATTCGACGTACCATGCTCGATATAGTCATTGATTAAAAGAACGGGCCATGGCGTCATTTTTCTTCCTTCGCATTCGCATTGAGCGCGTCCAAGGTCAGCATGAAGCTCGGCGCAAAGATCGCGAGAAAATCATGCACTTCCGGTACGGGCGACTGTTCCAATTTTTTACGAATCGTCGCGTACGCTTCATCAAACTCCGGATTGCCCGCGGTGCGTTCCTCAACGCATTTTAAATAGGCGCTGAGCGTATCCGCCGCCTTCGCCAATTCCCACAGGGGATCTTCTTCCGGCGTCAAAATACACGCCCGATACGCGTCGCGCAGGTCAGCGGGCAACGTGGCGAACAATTTTTCCACGGCCGCCTGCTCGATCGTGCCGTACATCGCACGAATATCTTCATTAAAATATTTGACCGGCGTCGGCATATCGCCGGTGAACACTTCGCTGACATCATGGTACATACCGAGAACGGCCGCCCGTTCCGGATCGACATGACCGCCGTAACGGACATTGCGAAGTACCGCCAGCATATGCGCGATCATCGCCGTCTGCAAACTGTGTTCCTGAATATTTTCCGGCATCGTGTTTTTCATCAGGCCCCAGCGCTTGATGAATTTCATCCGTGCCAAATAGGCAAAAAAGTGACTGTGCAATTTATTTCTCCCACAATGACGGCGTCAAATACGCCACCAACTTTGATTTTTTGCCGCGGCGCAAATCGATGACCGCGACGCTGCTTTGTTTGAAGGAAAGGCTGACCCCGGTCAGTCCGTACAACCACGCTTCCAAAAACGGTTGATGACTAACGAAGAAGACATGCTCGGGACCGCCGGAGGCCGTCAGATTGATCAGATGATTATCAAGCGGCTCCCAATTGTCACGCGCCAACGCATACAACGTCCCGCTCGTCACATCGGCAGCCGCGCGACCGTCGCGCAAAGTCCGCGCCAAAATCTCGCCGGTCTGTTGCGTGCGCACCAGCGGACTCAAATAAATTCCGACCGCCTGATCCGGCAGCATTTCCTTCAGGTGGCGTCCCATTTTTTCCGTTTCCGCGATGCCGGTATCCGTCAGCGGACGATGAAAATTGTCCAACGCCGCCCGTTCTTTGACGGCATGACCATGGCGCATCAAATACAGCCGCATGGCTACTCCTCTCCCCGATGCGCGGCATGGTTGAGGCCCTGCTCAAGCAAGTGCACCACGTGCGCGTCATCCAAAAAATAGCAGGCATTTTTACCGATTTTACGAAAATCCACCAAGTGCGCCTGGCGAAGAATGCGCAGCTGGTGACTGACCGCGGACGCTTCCATATCAATTGCTTCCGCCAGCTCGTTCACGCAACACTCGCCTTGCCAAAGCACACGCAAAATTTTCAGCCGCGTCGGCTCGCCGAGCACTTTAAAAATATCCGCCAACCGTAGTAACAGCCGGCGTTTTTCTTCCGTATCCAACGTGCCCGCCAACCAAGCCGCGGCTTCATGCGACAATGCGTCCGTACTTGTATTCACTTTCACGCTTTCTTTGCTCCTTCTGTTGTAGGGATAATTTCAACGGTCGCCGGCGCCGCGCTCGTCTGATACCAACCGGAAAGCGGATGTCCGTCCACATACACTTCCGTGATCACGCCGTGACCGTCCGCCAATTTAAATTCCGCGATGATTTGATGCCGCGGCACGGAAATCGGTTCAGCGACGGCTTTATGTCGGGCAATTTCCGCGCGCATATCCGCCGCTTCCGGTGATGCTTCCGCGCGCGCCAGCTCCGCTTCTTTTTGCTCCACCTGTTCCGGTGTCAACGGATCAAACGCCATGAATTCATCCCATGGCAGGTCCTGTAATTGGTAACCGGGTAAATAGAAACGCATGAACGGAATGGGGAAGGATACCACGCCATTATCGACGCCCCAAGCGATTGTTTTAATATAATCGCCTTGCGCCGGTTTTTTCAGATCCGCGCCCTTCACCATCAGCATACCGTTTTTATCGTGCGCCACGGCGACGTAAATCGTTTCTCGATTCTCCGGTAAGTTTTCACCGAGCCATTTGGCTCTGCTTAAAGGTTCCGCCACAAAGGGGTCGATATTTTCCCGTAAACGGATACGGACATAATCATCGCGCGTACCGGCGATCATCGCGGGCGATTGGTACGTGATCCCGTTGTTCAATACTTCTTCAAATTGACTGCGCTCGCTGAAGATGACCCCCAACTGCACCAGCGCGAGGACGAGAAACGCGAGCAGGTATTTCCATTTGGTCGCCATTTATTTATCCTCCTCTTGCGTATCGCTGTGCCAAGTCGGTCGCGGCGGTAATGACGGCATTTGCGGCGGGCGACGCGGCGGCAACTCCGCGCGCGAAGTCCGCTCTTTCGTTGTCGTCTGTTCGTTAACTGTCGGCGACGTCATCGAGCCGCGCACGCGCGGCGGCCGCACCGATGCTGCCGAATGATCCTGCGCAGGCGCGCTGCGTCGAGCCGCTTCCTGCCGACGAGCGCGACGTACGCGTTGGTTCGTGTGTTCCCGTTGCTTGCGTTGCCATGTGGCCATCGCCAAATGCCCCGCCAAAATCAACACGCCCATCACGATGAATGCCGTGCCGCGCTGCAGCAAGGTGAACGACTCATCACTGAGCCGCACCACAATAAAGAGCGCTAGCAAAAGCAGCGCGCCGTCCGTCAGCCAAAGCGAACTGCGGCGCAAACCGTTGATCAGTAACGCGATAACCCCGCCCAAGTAGTAAATCATAAAGACAATGGCCAAAAATGTGTAGCCGTAACCGAGTGCCGCAATAAAGGTCGCCAGCGTCACGCACAAAGGCACGGCCGCGACCGTCACCAGCATATACTCGCGACGTAACATCAGGCGCCAGCAAAGCACGCCGGTGGCAAATAGCAGCAATACCAACACAACGATGGGCAACACCTGCGGTATCGCGCGGGATATGCCCACCCACAGCGAGCGTTGCGTAGCCAACAGCACGCATACCGCCAGCGCGCCGCCGCCCAATATGCGAAACGGCATGCCCCAGCGGATTTGTTTGCCGACCATCGCCCCGACGAGAAACGTAAACGCGGCAATGATCGTGGCGAGCGCCAAACTGACAACCGCGACATCCGCCAACGCCACCAGCGCGGCGTAGAAAATCGTCAACGCATAAATCCAGCTGAAAATCAGCAGCGAAAGTTCCCGGAAACCGTCACGATACAAAATGTAAAAATACGGTGCGGCGAGCGCCAGCCAAATCCATACCTGCTGCGCGCCGAGCCACGCGTTCCTGACGCCGAAAGAGCTCACAAACATGCCCGTCAAAATCAGATAGATCGACGCCAATGCCGTCGAGCGCACAATGTACACCGCGGGCAAGAGCAGCGCAAGCGACCAAATCGTCCACGCGATCTGATTCCACTCCGATAGTTGATAAATATCGCCCGCGAGCTGTAGCGCTCCGGGAATCGCAATCCCCAAAAACGCGCCGGCCGCCTCACGCCAAGCGATCGACTTCGGCTCGAGTAGCAACACGGCCGCCACCGCCAACTGCGCCGCCACCGCCAGCGCGACTACCCAGTTAAAGCGCACGCCGTGCGCCAGCGAGTACCATTGATTGGATAAAATCAACAGCGCGCCGAACGCGACCAATACCGCCGCGAGCACCAGCCAAATAATCCGGCCCCAGCGCAGACCCGGCGCCGCCACTTCACCGTAGCGGGCGCGCAAACGGTCGGCCGCCTCCGGCGTCAAAATCCCTTCGCTTACCCATTTGGGAAGCTCTTCATATAGCCAGCGAATACGTTGCTCCATAGGATCCCCCAAGTATTCTTTCTACTAAAAAAACGGACGGTTGCCCGTCCGCTTTCTTATTTTACAATCAAAACCGGGCATTTCGCGTGGCTGACGATGTAACTCGAAACCGAGCCCATGAAAATGCCTTTCAGCGGCCCTAAGCCGCGGCTTCCCATGACGATCAAGTCCACGTTGTATTTTTCGGCGATCGCGGACAAAGTCGGTCCGGGAGAACCTACTTCAAAAATGGTCTTGACCGGAATATCCGCCGGCACCATACGAACCAATTTTTCCAGAATCTCTTTCCCTTTTTCTTCCAGATCCTCGGCCATCTGCTCGCTGACATAGCCGGAGCCGCTGGGAATTTGATCAAACCCCGAAATCACCGATACCACATTCGCCACATGGCAAATCAAGAGTGTTCCGCCGGACAATTTCACCAGCTCGATGGCATGCTGTAACGCGCGCACGCCGTTTTCCGAGCCGTCGGCCGGTAACAGCACTTCATTAAAATGGATCACAGTCCGCACCCCTTCCACCGTTTCATGTGTTGATTAGTTTTACTCATTATAACACAGCTCACGGTGGCCGGCGTTTATTTTACTACCAAAACGGGACGCGTGGCATGCTGCAATACGTATTGCGATGCCGCTCCCAAAACCAAACCTTTGACAGAACCCAAACCGCGACTGCCGATCACGATCAAATCCGCATTCAGTTCATCCGCCACCGTTAGAATCGTTTCCCGTACATCGCCGACGGCGAAAAACATGCGCAGCGGAACATCTTGCGGGAGCGTTGCCGCTTCGCGGCGTAGCCCCTCACGAACCTGCGCCATTTGATGCTCCGGCAAACCCGAGTCGACGCGTTCTTCCGCATCCGGCGTACGGCTTACTTCGACCACGCCCGAATACAAACGCTCCCCGGCGCCCCGGCCGATCAGATTTCCCGCATACAACCGATCTTCCAACACGGTCAACAATTGCAGCTCCGCGCCGAATTTCATCGCCAGCTGCGCAGCTTCATGAAGTGCCCGACGGGCGTTTTCAGAACCGTCCGTTGGCACAAGAATACGTTGCCAAGAACTTTTCATTGTCATCCCTCCGTCACTGTTTGATAACCAATACCGGCACTTCCGCGTGTTGCACCACGTAGGACGAAACCGAGCCGACCAACATGCTCGCTAATGTTCCCATGCCGCGACTGCCCATAACGATCAGATCCGCCTTATATGTGTCCGCCATTTTGAGAAGATCTTCCCGCGGCGAGCCGACCGTATACGCGATTTCATAATCGATTCCCGCCGGTACATGATCTTTCGCCGTCGCCAAAATCCGGCGACCGAATTCTCTCTGGTAATCCGTCGTTTCTTTCAATTTGGCTTCCGTATCCGGCTTGTAGTCAACACGATCATCCGCTTCGCTCCGCGTGCGCGGCGGTTCAAACCAAGCCGTTGTGAAGTACTGGATATCCATAATATGAGTAAGAATCAACCGGCTGCCGAATTTCTCCGCCAAGGTCACTGCGGCCTCCAATGCAAGCTGGGCATGATCCGAACCGTCCAGTGCCACCAGAATCGTCTGATATCTCATTGCTATCCCTCCTTCATATAAATTTAATAACCTTTCTCTTTTCATCATATAGCGGTCCGGGTGGAACGTCAAGCCGAGCCAACGCGGGCAGGCATCGGCTCGTTGTGCAAAAAGTATCGTTTTTATTTTATCTGCATGTAAAATTTTTCTTTACTTTGACACAAATCCGTTTGGAAATTGACAACATCGCTCTATGCTTAGAGCGTGAAACAAAAGGAGGAATATCAGAAACATGATGAAACGTACTTTTTTGTGGAGCGCGGTTGCGCTCAGCCTGCTTGCCGGAAGCGTTGCGTTTGCCGCGCCGACGCCCGCCATTGATCGTTATACCGTAGAACTGCCCGCTCACGAATATCTCACCGCGCCGGGTCAAACGAAACATGCCATCCCCCTCGGCTATGGTTCGGCCTTGACCTACAAAGGAACGACTCCTGACGGCGCGATTGAATTTTACGGCGTCACGGATCGCGGCCCGAATTTAGACAGCGTCCAATATCATGACGGCGATCAAAAGCTCAGCAGTAAAATTTTCCCCGTTCCCGATTACGCGCCGCGCATCGGCGTCATTCGCGTCAAAGACGGGAAAGCGACGGTCGTTTCATCATTTTCTTTGAAAAATAAAGCAGGCCAAGATATCAGCGGTCGTCCGATACCGCAAGGCGCTCTTGGTAATACCGGCGAAATCGGCTTGGATCTGCAGTTCCGGCCGCTCGCCTATGACAAAAACGGTTTGGATCCGGAAGGACTTGCCGTCGATGCGCAAGGTCACTTCTGGCTGACCGATGAATACGGCCCGTTCCTTATCGAATACGACAGACAAGGTCGCGAACTTCGCCGCTTTGCTCCGGGCCAAGGCTTACCGAAAATTTTACAGGAACGTCAACCCAACCGCGGCGCGGAAGGTTTGGCGATCACTCCCGCCGGCAAATTAATGGTGATGGTACAAAGCACGCTCAACGTCGGCGGCAAAACGAAAAACGTCGCCAACTTTACCCGTCTCGTTCTCGTCGATCCGAAATCGGGCGACGTCAAAACATACGCTTACCCGATCACGCCAGGCTCTTATAAAAAGAACTCCGCGATGAAACTCGGCGACATCGCCGCCATCAATGATCACCAATTCCTGGTCATTGAGCAGGGTAAAGACGCGCAGGGAACGATGCAAAACCGCATCTACAAAATCGATATCGCGAAAGCGACCGATATTACCGACATGACGTCCGGTCAGAACGCGCTGGAAGCGGATCAAGACGCGCTCGGCAAACTTTTCCAACCGGTGCAAAAAGATCTTTTCCTCGATCTCCGTCAGCATGGCTGGACGGTGGAAAAAGCGGAAGGTATCGTGCTTTTACCGGATAAAAAGACGCTCGCCATTGCAAATGACAATGACTTCGGCATCGCTCTCAAAATCGAAGGCGCCGCTGCCGGTCAAGATGATATTACGGAATATACTTACGATGCCAACCAACAAATCCTCCGCGGCGCCGACGGCACGCCGACCCGTATTCGGGCGACGATGTCCGAAGGCCCCGACCCCTCGGTGTTGTGGCTGATCCACCTGCCGCAACCGCTTTGATAACCAGGTACCCCCTTGTAGGCCCGGCCGTGCAGAATCGACACCGCGCGGCCGGATTGCTATGTACGCGCATTCCCCTTTCTTTCTCCTTTTCTAAAGAAAATACATCGCAAATGCGGTGTATTTTCTTTTAGGGAATATTCGTGTGCGTTCACTCCGCAATTTCGTCCGATGACGCTTGATTTTCACATTTGACATATTGCAGCATTTCCTCTACACGACAACAAGGAGCTGATTTTGGCGTTTTGGTCTCGTCTCCGTGGCAACTCAGATTGCAGGAACGAGTTATCCACGTTAAATATCGGCTCTGTTTTTATTGTCTGTGAATCTTTTCAAATCATACATCTTCACATTTGACACTTTGCAGCATTTCCTCTACACTACGAGCATAAGAAGCTGCTATCGATGAGGTATCAGTTACGGCGGAGCGATCCTCCCCGGCTGGTTTAAGCCCGGTAGCGGCTTCTATTTTTGTTACCTGCCAATTTTTTCAAACTATATTTCCCGTAAGTTCCTACCGCCTTGCATCGTCATTGTATACGCCCGAAAACGCGCAAATGCTCCGCGCACTTTCTTTCCATATCGTTTTTACGCAAGCAAAAAGCCCCGTTATAACGGGGTTTTTTATTTTTATCGGTTGCCGATCATGGACGCGAGAAACGCCTGCGTGCGTTCACTCCGCGGGGCAGTGAAAATTTGCTCGGGCGTACCTTCTTCTTCCACTACGCCGTCAACCATAAATAAAATCTGGTCGGCGACCGAACGGGCAAAAGCCATCTCGTGCGTCACGAGAATCATCGTGAGTTTTTCTTCCGCGAGCCGCTGAATAGTTTTTAAGACTTCACCGGTAAGTTCCGGATCCAGCGCGGACGTCGGTTCATCAAAGAGCATGATTTGCGGCTCCATCGCCAAGGCGCGGGCAATGGCGACACGCTGCTTCTGCCCGCCGGAGAGTTGGCTCGGATACACATCTTTTTTCGTGTAAAGACCGACGCGTTCGAGTTGCGCTTCCGCCATCGGCAAAATGTCCTGTTTTTTCATGCCCTTGACAATTTGCGGCGCGATCATAATGTTATCCAATACCGTCATGTGCGGGAAAAGATTAAACTGCTGAAAGACCATGCCCATTTTACGGCAAATCTTTTGAATTTCTTCCGGTTTGGCATATACGCTGCCGGCTTCGCTGTCGGTCGCGAGCGCTTTACCGTCGACCAAAATCGTGCCTCGGTCAATGGTTTCCAAGTGGCACAGACAACGCAGAAATGTGCTTTTGCCGCTGCCGGACGGACCGATGACCGAGGTCACGCCGCCGCGCTCGCGCAGCAACGTGCAGCCGCGCAAGACTTCTGTCGTACCGAATTTTTTGTGGATATTTTCCATTTCAATAAAAGCCATACGTGCCTCCTAATCTTCGTACACAGCGAAGTGTTTTTCCAGTCGCGTTAAAATTTTCGTCAGGAAGAACGTACAGATGAGGTAAATCACGCCCGCCACGAAAAACGCGGTCGTATCGAAATCGCGCTGCACGACGCTGCGTGTCAGTCGCATCAAATCGTCCATCGCGAGTACATAGACCAAGGACGTATCTTTCAAGAGAGTAATGGTTTCGTTACCGACCGGAGCGAGAACCCGTTTGACGACCTGCGGCAAAATGATGTAACGCATCGTTTGCGGGTACGTGAAGCCGAGCACCTTGGCCCCTTCATACTGACCGCGGCTGATGTTTTGGATGCCGCCGCGGAAAATTTCCGCAAAGTACGCCGCATAGTTGGCGACGAACGCGATCAGGGCCGCCGTAAAGTCCCCGAACTGGATGGAAACGCCGGGAATGAGCGGCAATCCGTAATAGATGAACAGGATCTGCAGCATCAGCGGCGTACCGCGCATAACGTAAATATAGGCCGCCACGAGTTCGCGGATCGGTTTCCAGCTGCGCACGCGGAAAATCGCCAGCAAAACGCCAAGCGGTAACGATAAGACGATCGTCAGGAAAAAAATTTCCGCCGTCACCTTTAAGCCCGACAACAACGTCGGTAAAATTGAAACAATGTAATCCATTTTCTATCCTCTCTCAGCAAACAGGCCGGTCATCCCGGCCTGTTTTTACTTGGTTATGCGCTTTCCTTCGCTCAGTTCATGACATCTTTGCCGAACCATTTTTTGGAGATCTTCTCTCCCGTTCCATCGGCTTTGATTTCACCGATCGCCCGATCAATCGCCTTTTTGAGTTCGGCGGAATCTTTACGCATGCCCACGCCGTATACTTCGGTCGCCAAGACCTTCGGCAATTCATAGAAAGTATCCGGTTTCTTCGTCATGTAGTAACGTCCGACAACGCCGTCCACCAACACCGCATCAATACGGCCGATTTCCAAGTCCATCAACGCATCCGTATAGACCGCATACAGGCGTAATTCTTTAAAGGAATTTTTCAAATCCGGCAATTTCGCCAGCGCGTCAATTCCCGTGCCGCCTTCCTGCGTGCCGACAATTTTACCAGCCAGCGAATCTATATCCTTCAAATCCGCGCGGGATTTCAATGTAACGATAATCTGATCATTGTGCATGTAAGGTTCGGAGAAATCGATTTTTTCTTTACGTTGATCCGTAATCGTCAGCCCGTTCCAAAGAAGGTCAACGCGTTTGGCGGTAAGTTCCGCTTCCTTGCTCGCCCAATCAATCGGTTTGAATTCCATTTGTATGCCGGTACGTTTACCGACTTCTTTCGCCAGCTCGATATCAAAGCCTGTCAATTCGCCTTTTTCATCGCGGAAGCCCATCGGCGGGAAATTATCGTCTAAGCCGACAACGACTTTCGTCGGTAATTTTGTGTCCGCTGCGGCCGGTTTCGCATCGTTACCGCAACCTGCCAACACGCCGACTACACCGAGACCGATTAATGCTGTGACTGTCATTTTTTTCCAGTTCATGAGAATACCTCCTATACGTGACTTTTCTGTCATAAATAATTTTGCATTTTATTTTTATATCATTTCGCGGGTCGCATGATGTCGCGCACCACCCGCCGTTTCCAACGCTCGCTCGAGCGCTACTACCGTGCCTGAAAAACGATTCAAGGCAATCCGCCATCGCATGTGACCACACTCCTTTATCTGATGATATGACTATAATACTTTACTTTGATAAAAAAGTAAAGAGATAAATTAATTTTTCTAAAAATTTTTTTGTATTTAAATTTTTTGCACAAAAAAAGAATGCCCTACGGCATTCTTTTAATGGATCGTCGCGCCTGTCTGCGCAACAATGGCGATGAAAACCACCGTCGTTAAAACAAAAAGTGAAATCACCACTTTGAGTCCCGTCCCGATCAGTTGCGCTATCGCGGCGCTGATCGCTACCGATTTCGCGGCCTGCTGATCTTTATGCTCATAATAAACGGCCGCATAGGTGGCGACAAACACGCCGATGACGACGCCGATCAGCGAGCCGACAATCGGCAAGATGCCGCTGCCTATGATGCCGCCCAAAATACCGCCGCCCACGGCGATCATTTGCGTTTTCCAGCCGCGCCGCTTACGCCGCACACCGATCATGCCCGCAAGGAATTCGATGACTTCCCCCAAGACGAGCGCGCCGACCAGCAACGCGACCGCCGTCACGGAAAATAAACGAAAACCGTCCAGCAGACCGAAGCCCACCAGCACCAGCATCATAGCGTAGTTGCCCGGCAACCCCGCCGCCGTCGCCGCGATGCAGCAAATCAGGAGAAAGACGAGGATAAATACCAAGATTGTGTTCACAGTTCGTCCCTCCCGTCACGCGCACTTATTTTTGCGTACGCAATAATTCTTTATCGGCAATATCCGTACGAAATTGCATGCCGTCAAATTCAATTTTCGAAAGAGCCTGATAGGCGGCTTCTTTCGCTTCCGCCAACCCGGGGCGTACGGCGACAACGTCCAAGACTCGACCGCCGTCGGTAAAATACGAGTCATCGATATGACGCGTTCCCGCGTGAAAGACGAGCGCATCCTGCGCGGCCGCCTCGGCAAGCCCCGTGATGCGATCACCGCGGTACGTTTTGCGCGGATAGCCGAACGATGCCGCCACTACGCACACCGCATGCGCGTTCAGCCAACGCAAACGCACCTGATCAATATGTCCCGTGCAAATTTTTTCCATGATATCCGCAAGATCACTGTCCAAAAGCGGCAACAATACCTGCGTTTCCGGATCGCCGAAACGGCAGTTAAATTCCACCACTTTCGGCCCGTCCGCCGTGATCATCAACCCCGCGTATAATACGCCGCGGAACGGTGATCCTTCCGCCACGAGAGCGGCCGCCGTCGGTTTCAAAATTTGTTCCACCGCGGCTTCGTACACCGCGTCCGTCACCACCGCGGCCGGCGCGAACGCGCCCATGCCGCCGGTATTCGGACCGCGATCATCGGTCAACAAACGTTTATGATCCTGCGCGGGAATCATGGGGATGACCGTTTCCCCGTCGACGAATGCCAACAGGCTCGCTTCTTCGCCGACCATGAATTCTTCAATAATAATTTTTTCACCGGCGCTGCCGAACGCGTCACCGGTCAACATGGAGTGAATCGCCTCCACCGCGTCTTCATACGTCTCCGCAATGACAACGCCCTTACCGGCCGCCAGACCGTCCGCTTTGATTACATACGGCGCCTGCATTTCATCCAAAAAGGCAATGGCTTTATCGGCATCGGTAAAACTGCCGTACGCCGCCGTCGGAATGTGGTAACGAGCGAAAAGATCTTTGGCGAACACCTTGGAACTTTCAATGCGCGCCGCCGCCTGCGTCGGGCCGAAAACGAGAATTTCCCGTTTTGTGAGCACATCGACGATACCGTCGGCCAACGGTCCTTCACTGCCGACCACGACGAGATCCGGCGCCTGCATCGTAATAATATCCGCCAGTTCCGCCGTGCTGTTCCAATCCAACGGCAAATATTCCGCCACTTCATGCATGCCGTAACGACCGGGAACGGCCACGATTTCGCTGACGCGTTCACTCTGCGCAAGCTTCCAGGCGAGTGCGTGTTCACGACCGCCGTTACCTACCAAGACGATTTTCATACCATTGCTCCTTATATTTGTGTTCGTATCAGCCGTGTCGGAAATGCCGCGTACCCGTGCAAACCATTGCGATACCAGCAGCATCCGCCGCCGCAATAGATTCCTGATCGCGAATGGATCCGCCCGGTTGAATGATCGCCGTGATGCCGGCTTGCGCCGCCGTTTCCACGGTATCACCGAACGGGAAAAACGCATCGGAAGCAAGCACCGCGCCTTTTGCCTTCGCGCCTGCCTGTTCCAAGGCGATCTTCGCCGCGCCGACACGATTCATCTGTCCCGCGCCAATCCCGAGCGTCGCTTTCGCGTCGGTCACGACAATCGCATTCGATTTGACATGACGCACGACCGCCCAAGCGAGACGCAGGGCTTGCATTTCTTCCGCCGTCGGTTGCCGCTTGGTAACGACCTGCCATGTCGCTTCGTCGTCCTGACGGTCATCGGCGTCTTGCAACAAAAGGCCGCCGGAAATGTGTTTCAGCTGCCAATCGCCTTCCTGCGGAGCATCGGCTTCCAATAAGCGAATATTTTTCTTTTCCGATAACAATGCCAACGCGTCGGGGCTGAACTTCGGCGCGATGACGACTTCAAAAAAGATCGGACGCATTTTTTCCGCGGCCGCCAGATCCACTTCACGATTGCAAGCGACAATGCCGCCGTACGCGGAAACATCATCCGCGGCAAACGCCCGCGTAAAGGCTTCGGCCATATCTTCGCCGACGGCAAAACCGCACGGATTCGTATGTTTTATAATAGCACAACTCGGCGTTGTAAGGGAACACGCAAGCTGCCAAGCCGCTTCCGTATCGACCAAGTTATTATAGGAAAGTTCTTTGCCGTGAAGCTGCTTGGCGTTGGCTACGCCGCCTTTGCTGCCGGGCGTCCGGTAAAACGCCGCCTGCTGATGCGGATTTTCACCGTAACGCAGATCCATGACCTTTTCCATATGCAGCTCAAATTGCTGCGGAAATGCCGATTCTGACGTTTTTGCCGGCGTCTCGGTCGATTCTTCGTCCGGTGACTGCGCCGCCAAATATTGCGCGATTTTCGCATCGTACGCCGCGGTATGCGCAAACGCGGCCTGCGCCAATCCGAACCGATAGTGATCACTGACCGTACCTTCACTGACATGTTCCGCCAGATCCTCGTACTGCGCGGGGCTGGTGACGACAAGCACATCGCGCCAGTTTTTGGCCGCCGCGCGAATCATCGACGGCCCGCCGATATCGATCTGTTCGATCGCGTCCGCCAATGTCACGCCGGGCTTGGCGATCGTTTCCGCAAACGGATACAAATTGACGACGACAATATCGATCGGCGTAATGCCGTGCTGCGCCAGCGCCTCCATATGATCCGGATGATCGCGCCGCGCCAGGATCCCGGCATGCACCATGGGGTGCAGCGTTTTGACGCGACCGTCGAGCATTTCGGGAAATTGCGTGACCGTTTCGACCGGAGTCACTTCCACTCCCGCCTTTTGCAACGCGGCCAATGTTCCTCCCGTGGAAATTAATTCATACCCCGCCCCTGAAAGTTGCTGCGCAAGTTTCACAATCCCCGTTTTATCGGAGACACTCAGTAAAGCCCGTCTGGCCATAGTCACTCCTCCCCCGACGCCATACGCCGTACCACTTTCCGTTTCACTATGCAAAGTTCATCACGGCATAACGCCGCCATCGCCTCTACATAGGTCGGATGTTCTACTGTTAAAATACGTTCGGCAAGCGATGTTTCGTCATCACTTGCAAATACCGGTACCACCGTCTGCATAATAATCGGACCGCTGTCCATGCCCGCGTCGACAAAATGCACGGTGCAACCGCTCACTTTAACGCCGGCATCAATCGCCTGACGTTGCGCATGCAATCCGGGGAATGACGGTAAAAGCGCCGGATGAATATTGACGATCCGCCCCTCGTACACCGCTAAAATCGGCGCGCCGACAATCCGCATATAGCCCGCCAGGCAAATATAATCGGGCGCATACGGGCGCAGCATTTCCACGACCGCGTTTTCGTAAGCGGCTTTATCCGCAAATTCCCGCGGCGCAAACGCGTGGCAATCGACGCCCGCCGCCCGCGCCATCGCAAGCGCGGGGGCGTCGGGGTGATCGCTGAACAAAACGACCGGCCGCGCCTCGATCAAACCGCTGCGGCACGCGTCGATCAGCGCCCGGGCATTCGAGCCGCGCCCGGACGCGAAGATAGCTAACTTTTTCATACTACACACCGCTGACGACGACTTCGCCGTCCGTTGTGACTTCCCCTACGCGATACGCGGTTTCGCCGCGATCCGCCAAGTTTTGCAAGGTTTTTTCCGCGTCTTCGGGCGCGACGATGACGAGCATGCCGAGGCCCATGTTAAACGTGCGGTACATCTCATGCTGCGAGACATTGCCCCAGGACGCAAGCGAGCTGAAAACCGGCGGCACCGGATAACTCGTGCCGTCAATATGCGCGCCCAAACCTTTCGGCAACACGCGCGGAATATTATCGTAAAATCCGCCGCCGGTAATATGCACCATGCCTTTGACATCGACCGCGTCCAAAAGCGGCAAAATCGCTTTCGGATACAAGCGCGTCGGCGTGAGCAATTCCTCACCGAGCGAACGTTCCAAACCCGGATAGACTTGGTCCAATTGGAGCTCTTCACGTGAAATAATGCGCCGCACGAGCGAATAACCGTTCGAATGCACGCCGCTCGACGGCAAACCGATAATAACATCGCCCGCCGCAATGCGTTCACCGGTGATGATTTTTTCACGATCGACGAGACCGACGGCGAATCCCGCCAGGTCATAATCGCCCGGCGCGTAGAAGCCGGCCATTTCTGCCGTTTCCCCACCCAAAAGCGCGCAGCCGGATTCCTGACAGGCCGCCGCGACACCTTTCACAATGGTTGCGATCTGTTCGGGAACGAGTTCACCGGTCGCAATATAGTCGAGGAAGAAAAGCGGACGCGCGCCCTGCACGAGCACGTCATTCACGCACATCGCCACGCAGTCCTGCCCGATCGTGGTATGTTCGCCGCGATCAATGGCTAACCGCAACTTGGTGCCGACACCATCCGTACCGGCCACCAGCACCGGTTCTTTCATGGCAATCGCCCCCAGCGAAAAAAGTCCGCCGAAACCGCCGACATCACCCAACACTCCATCGGTATAGGTCGCCTTCACGGCATCTTTCATCAGTTCCACCGCCCGATTTCCGGCGTCAATATTGACGCCGGCGGCGGCATACGTCAGTGCTTCCCGTTCGTTTACGGACATACTTCCTCCTGTTCCGGGATCGGTCCCCGATAATCGCCGTCAAAGCAGGCAAAGCAAAGATCCTCTTTACGCAAACCCGCAATCGCTTTGGCCAAACCTTCCTGCGACAGGAAATGCAATCGGTCGGCGCCGATATGTTCGCGAATTTCTTCCACCGTATGCGTGACCGCGATCAGCTGGTTCCGCTCCGAAGTATCGATGCCGAAATAGCAAGGATATTCCACCGTCGGTGAAGAAACGCAAAGCGCGATTTCTTTGGCGCCCGCGTTGCGCAGTAAATTAATAATAATCCCGCTCGTCGTGCCGCGCACAATCGAGTCGTCGATTAAAACGACGCGTTTGCCGGCGACGTTATTGATGACCGGGTTAAGTTTCATTTTGACGGAACGTTCCCGCATGGCCTGCGTCGGCTGAATAAAGGTGCGTCCCATGTAGCGGTTTTTAATCAGGCCTTCCGCGTAGGGAATGCCTGACGCGCGCGCATAGCCGATCGCCGCGACGTTGCCGGAGTCCGGCACGCTCATGACGATATCGCCCGTGAAGCCGCATTCTTCCCATAACCGGGCCCCCATGTTGAGGCGCGCATCGTACACGCTTTCCCCGTCCAAAACCGAATCGGGGCGCGCGAAATACACGTATTCAAACGAGCAGCGCGCTTGCCGGCGCTTGCTTTGCGGCGTGACAAGAGAGCTGAAATGCGGACCGTCGGCGGCGATACGCACGATTTGTCCCGGCGCGATGTCGCGGACGAATTTCGCGCCGACCGAATCCAGCGCGCAAGTTTCGGACGCCAAGACCCAGCCGGTATCCGTAGCCCCGAGGCACAACGGACGATAGCCTTGCGGATCGCGTACGCCGTACAGTTCCGTCGCCGTCGCGACCACTAAGCAGTACGCGCCGTCGATTTGCTGACACACATCTTGCAAACGTTCCGTGACATCTTTGCCCACGGAGCGCGCGAGTAAATTGACAATGACTTCCGTGTCCATCGTCGTGCGAAATGTCGTGCCGAGTTTAATTTGTTTTTCCCGCAACAAGCGCGCGTTCACAAGGTTGCCGTTATGCGCGATCGCAACCGGACCGAGGTCCGTTTCCACCTGCAACGGCTGCACGTTTTCTTTAATGCTGGCGCCGGTCGTGGAGTAACGCACATGACCGATCGCGATTTTGCCGTTATCCGCCGGCAAATCCCGGAACACTTCCGTGACCAGACCCATGCCCGCCTGCGTCGTCATCGTTTGGCCGTCGGCGACCGTGATCCCGGCACTTTCCTGACCGCGATGCTGCAACGCAAACAAACCGTAGTAGGCGGACAGGGGCACCGAGGTGTCGGGGTCATAGATCCCGAACACCCCGCACTCTTCCTCAATGCGGTCCCAGATAGAGTCGTACGCCATCAGTTTTCTTTTCCTGTCAAGCGGCGCAGCATTTCATGATACGCCTCTTCCACATTACCGAGATCGCGACGGAAACGATCTTTGTCGAGTTTTTCCAAGGTGTTGGCATCCCAGAAACGGCAGGTGTCCGGAGAGATTTCATCGCCGAGCAGAATGTTGCCTTTCGTGTCTTTGCCGAATTCCAATTTGAAGTCGACCAAAATAACTTCCTTTTCCGCCAGGAATTTTTTCAGAACATCATTGACTTTGAACGCGAGTTTCGTGATGGTGTCCAAGTCTTCCTGCGACGCGATGTTGAGCGCGCGAATGTGGTACGTGTTGATCAGCGGATCGTCGAGATCATCATCTTTCAGGCAGAATTCAATCGTCGGGAAAGCGAGTTCTTCGCCTTCTTCGCGGCCGTAACGTTTCGCCATCGAGCCGGCGCAGCGGTTGCGGATAATGACTTCCAACGGAACGATCGAAAGTTTTTTGACGCGCTGTTCACGATCATCCAAGCGTTCGATAAAATGCGTCGGCACACCGTTTTTCGCCAAAAGATCAAAGAAAAAAGTCGTAATCTTATTATTTAATACGCCTTTGTCGGTAATGGTGCCTTTTTTCGCGCCGTTGAATGCCGTCGCGTCGTCTTTATAACGAACGATAACTTCGTCGTCGCGATCCGTTTTGAATACCTGTTTCGCTTTGCCTTCGTACATCATTTCCAATTTTTCCATCATGACCCTCTTTCTCCGTCGTTCGGCGGAATCAATAAATGACCGTTCTGATTATAATTCAGCTTGCAGTTTCTGATCTTTCTTTTCCACTTTTTCGGCCTGTTCTTTGCGATAATCGGCAAATTGCCGCGCGAGTTTTTCATCGCTTGCCGCGCCGATTTGGATCGCGAGCAGCGCCGCGTTTTTCGCGCCGCCGATGGCCACCGTCGCTACCGGCATGCCGCTCGGCATCTGCACAATGGCCAGCAACGCATCAAGCCCGCCTAAGCTGGCCGCCAACGGTACGCCGATCACGGGGCGGCAGGTCAAGCTTGCCACTACCCCCGGTAAATGCGCGGCCGCGCCCGCGCCCGCGATAAAGCAGGTCGCACCGGCCGCTTCTTCATCATGCACAAATTGCGCCAATTTTTCCGGCGTGCGATGCGCCGACGCAATCGCTACACGATGTTCGACACCGAATTCTTTCAGGATGTTGACAGCGCCCTGCATAACTTTCCAATCGGAGTCGCTGCCCATAACTACCGCTACTCTCATAGATCCTCCTTATTCGCTTAAAAAGACATAGCGAGCTACAATGAGCACCGCCAAGACATAGACGATCGGATGAACTTCCCGCGCTTTGCCCGTCACTATTTTCATCAACGGATAGGCGACCAGACCGGCCGAAATACCGTTGGCAATGCTGTACGTAAACGGCATCATGACAATGGTCAAAAACGCCGGGAATACTTCCGTAAAATCGGAAAAATCAATTTGCTGCACGCCTTCGAGCATCAATGCGCCGACCAAAATCAGCGCCGGACTCGTCGCTACATCCGGAATCAAAAGCATGACCGGTGTTAAGAATAAACTGATAATAAATAAAATGCCGCAAGTGACCGCGGTCAGACCAGTGCGTCCGCCCGCGCCGACGCCGGCCGCGCTTTCGACGAACGCCGTGACCGTGCTCGCGCCCAAAAGCGAACCGAGCGATACGCCGCACGCATCGACAAATAACGCCTTGCCCATGCCGGGGAAGCGTCCCGTTTTCGGATCGACGAGACCCGCTTTCGTCGCCGTGCCGATCATCGTGCCCATCGAGTCAAACAGTTCCACAAAGGTAAACGTAAAGATGATCGTAATCAGACCCATGTGAACCGCGCCTAAAATATCCAACTGGAAGACCGCGTTATTGCTGAAATCCGGCAACATGAACGGCGTGAAGTTCGGCGGCAACTGCGCCACTCCCGTCGCGTACGCGACTACCGTCGTCGTCAAAATGCCGATCAAAATCGAACCGTTAATCCCGCGGCCCATTAAAAGCGCGGTAAACAAAAGTCCGAACACCGTCACCAAGTGGCGCGGATTATCCAGCGCGCCCAGTGTAAATAATGTATCATTCGTCGTCGCGACCGTATGTCCGGCGCCGGCCACCGCCGCCGCCAGCGTATCCGGTGAAAGCGATAAGACGACTGTCATCAGGCCGCTCATTTTCAAACCGATAATCGTGATGAAAAGACCGATCCCGACGGTAATCGCCGCTTTCAAACCGTTGGGGATGCCTTCAATAATCATTTGCCGCACATGCGTGAGCGTCAATACCAAGAAGACGAGTCCGGAAATAAAAACGGCGCCCAATGCGGTTTGCCAAGGCACGCCCATGCCCAGCACCACGGTAAACGCATAAAAGGCGATCAAGCCGACGCCCGGCGCCAAACAAATCGGGTAATTTACGAACAATCCCATCGCGATCGTAATGATGCCCGACGCGAGACAAGTCGCGATCAGCACCGCGTTTTTATCCATCCCCGCCGCACCCATGACGCTCGGTGCCACAAAGAGGATGTACGCCATAGTGATGAACGTCGTAATCCCCGCCATGATCTCCGTCTTGACATCCGTATTGCGCTCTGTCAGCGCAAACAATTTCTCCAGCATAATTCCCTGCTTTCCGCCGCATTCACAGCTATAATTTCGAGGCTAAATCCTTACTTTATTGTACAAAGCCGAGCGAATAATGTCAACGAAAAATCAGAATGTGAACTTAGATTTTCTATTTATCGTTCTCTATGTTCCGAACATTTTTATTATTTTTCCATTGTGCCGCGATCGTTTCCAAATCATCGCTGATGGTTAAAATAGATTGTTCATCCGCCGGCAAAAAGCCCGACTGCAGCACGCGCTCGAAAAGTTGCGCCGCGCCGTCGTAAAAACCGCCGACATTGTACATGGAAACGCTGCCGTCAACCAGCGCCAAATGTCGCCACGAAAGCACTTCATAAATTTCTTCCAGCGTGCCGACACCGCCGGGCAGCGCCACAAAATGATCCCCGAGCTCGATCATGCGCGCTTTGCGCTCGTGCATCGTGGAAACGATTTCAAGCCGATCCAAGCCGCGATGCGCCTGCTCTTTATCGACCAGAAAACGCGGCATGATGCCCCAGGTTTTGCCGCCCGCCGCCATGACGCTGTCGGCGACAACGCCCATCAGGCCGATTTTGCCGCCGCCAAAAACGAGCGTCGCGCCGAGCTCGCCGATGCGCGTTCCCAAAGCGACCGCCGCGTCACGGTACATGGCCTCATTACCGAAGCGCGAACCGCAATACACAACAATTTTCAAAGTGTTTTTCAGATCTGCCGCGGTCATTGGGCGCCCTCATCATACGCGATGACATCGACAACGACGGCGCCGCCTTTCGGCAGTGCGGAAACTTCCACGCAAGTGCGCGCCGGCTTGGTCGCTCCGAAAAATTCCGCGTACGCTTCGTTGAGCGTTTGAAACCCGCCCATGTCGGTAATATAAAGCGTTACTTTGACAATATCTTCTTTTGAAAGTCCGGCCGCCTCCAAAATCGCCGCCGCATTGGTAAGCGCCTGCACGAGTTGCGCGACCGCATCGTTTGGCAGTTCGCCCGTGGCGGGATCCAATCCCAACTGACCCGACACATAGCACCAGCCGTTCGCCGTTTTCCCCTGTACATACGGGCCGACTGCCGCCGGCGCCTGATCGGTAATAATATTCGCCATATTGATTTCCTCCTTAATGTTCATCTGAGTATGTTTCTATTCGTATCATAGCGGAAACGCCGACGAGCTGCAAACGCGCTTGACAGCCTTCCGACCGTCGGCTATAATTTTTTTGCTTTATCCGTCGAAAGTTGCAGTAAGATTAACGCTTTGCTAAAATACATGTAAACAAATGATCGTTATAAACGCTGATTTTTCACTGCATTTCATTTTCTCATTTCGTTGTTCATGAGTTACGGCCAGTTGATTTTTTACGGACAGCCGTGTGAGGAGACGTATTATGAATCGCAAATTAACAGGCAAAGGCTTACGAGTTCGCGACCGTATGATCCAGGAGACCGCGCGCATTATCCGCGAACAGGGCTTTAAGCAAGCGACCGTCCGCGCCATTTCCGAACGCGCCGGCGTGAATATCGCTTCGATCCGCTACTATTTCGGTTCGAAAGATGAATTAATCGGCGCGGCCATTGACTATTTGATGGACAATTTCGAAAATATTGTTCACTACTTGGAAAAAGGGGACGTCGCTCCGGAAGATCGATTATTTTCGTTTATGCGCAATTACTTCCGCTTAGCGAATATTCACCCGGCGCTGTACCGCTCGATTTCGTATTCGCCGACCGAAGACCATCAGAATACGTATTTCATCTACACCAACTTACTGCATGACCGTTGCTGGGATCCGATTCTGCGGACGATTTCCGAATACACCGGCGTGCGTGATCAAGCGCTTTTGCAAATCAAAACGCTCCAGCTTTTCGCGTCCCTCGAGTATCCGCTGATCCTCCATTCCAATCGATCCGAAGGACCGGGCCTCGCCTACATTTACCCGAACCATTTGGATGATTACATTCGCGTACTGATCGCCTCTCTGAAAACGGTTCAAAACATTTCGGCGGGCAAAAAATAAAACACAATCAACCGGCAAAAAACACCTCGCTTGGCGAGGTGTTTTTTATTTATTCCTGAACGGATTCTTCGGCAAGCACGCGAGCGCAACGCGCGCATACGGTCGGATGCTCCGCCGAGTCCCCGACGGTTTCGCTGTGGATCCAGCAACGTTCACATTTCGGGGCCGTTGATTTTTGAATTTCACAAATAAGATCCGGCGTCGTTTCGGCTTTCATGCCGGCAGCGCCTGCCGTGCCTTCAACGACTTCGACTTCCGAAACGATGGCGAGTGCCGCGAGGTCGTCGACGATCCGCATCAGTTCGTCATACGTTTCGCCGGCGGCGTGCAGGACGACTTTGGCATCGAGCGGATGACCGATGACTTTATCTTGGCGCGCCGCTTCCAGCGCTTTTAAGATATCCGTGCGCAAGGTGAGACGTTTTTCCCAGCGTTGACCGAGTTCGGCATCGCGATGTTCCGCCGCCGCTTCCGGCCAATCGGTCAGGTGCACGCTTTCCGCTTTAGCGTCGACCGCCGGCATCGCCTGCCAAATTTCTTCGGCGGTGAAGCTCAGTACCGGCGCGATCAGGCGCACGAGCGTTTGCAGGATTTGATAAAGCACTGTCTGCGCGGCGCGACGCGTCACGGAGGTCGCCGTTTCCGCGTACAGACGATCTTTGACGATGTCGAGATACATCGCGGAGAGATCGACCGTGCAATAGTTATGAATGACGTGGTACATCACATGGAATTCATAGTTCTCATACGCCTGCGTCACTTTTTCACGCACTTCTTCCAAACGCAAAAGCGCCCAGCGATCGATTTCTTCCAGTTGTTCATACGCCACGTCGTCGACACCCGGTCGGAAATCGCTCAGGTTACCGAGCAGGAAACGGAACGTGTTACGGATTTTGCGATACACATCGCTCATCTGCTTGACGATTTTCGGCGACAAGCGCACATCGCTCTGGTAGTCCGCGCTGGATACCCAAAGACGCATCACGTCCGCGCCGAATTGGTTGATGATTTCCTGCGGCGCCACCGTATTGCCGAGCGACTTACTCATCTTGCGGCCTTCGCCGTCCATCGTAAAGCCGTGCGTCAAGACTGTTTTATACGGCGCGTGTCCGTTGACGGCGACCGACGTCAGCAAAGACGACTGGAACCAGCCGCGATGCTGGTCACTGCCTTCAAGGTACATCGAGGCCGGGTACAACTCCGAATCCTCCTGTTCGAGCACGCCGCTCCAAGTCGATCCGGAATCGAACCACACGTCCATGATGTTCGATTCTTTGGTAAACTCATGACCGCCGCAATGCGGACAGGCAAAATTTTCCGGCAACAGATCTTTCGCCTCGTATTTCCACCAGGCGTCTGTGCCTTCTTCCCGCACTTTGGCGCGAACGGTCGCCATCGTTTCATCGGTGATGACGGCTTCATGGCAATCGTTGCAATAGAAAATCGGAATCGGCACGCCCCAAACGCGTTGGCGCGAGATGCACCAGTCCTGGCGATCGGCGACCATGTTGTAGAGGCGTTCCCGGCCCCAGCTCGGGATAAATTCCGTATCGTTGACGGCTTTTAACGCGTCGTCGCGGAAATCATCGACAGAGGCGAACCATTGTTCCGTCGCCCGATAGATCACCGGATTTTTACTGCGCCAGCAGTGGGCGAATTGGTGATGCAACGTGCTCTTGCCGAGAAGCTTGCCGGCATGCGCGAGTTTTTTGATGACCGCCACATCGGCGCCGTCCAAAACATTTAAGCCGGCGAGATCTTCGCCCGCCTCGGCGGTAAGGTTGCCCTTGTCGTCAACCGGCGAGAGAATGTCCAAGCCGTACTTTTTGCCGACTTCAAAGTCTTCGACACCGTGGCCCGGCGCGGTGTGGACGCAACCCGTGCCGGCGTCAAGCGTGACGTGCTCACCCAAGATCACGGACGACGTGCGTTCGAGGAACGGATGATGGAAGACCATGCCTTCCAGTTCCTGTCCCTTCTTCGGTTCGCTGACCACTTCGTAGTCGGCGATTTTGCACGCACCCAGCGCGGATTCCACCAGATCCTGCGCCATCAGGTAGTACTCTTCTCCCGCCTTGATCCAGACGTAGTCAATTTCCGGATGCATGGCGATCGCCATATTGGCCGGCAAGGTCCACGGCGTCGTCGTCCAAATGACGCAGAACGCATTGTCTTCGTTCGCGCCTTCCGGCAGGAATCCGCGCGCGTCGATCAGCGGGAATTTGACGAAGATCGAAAACGATTTTTTATCCGCGTATTCGATTTCCGCTTCCGCCAGCGCCGTTTCACACACCGGACACCAGTACACGGTTTTGCGGCCTTTATAAATGTAACCTTTTTTCGCCATCTCACCGAATACGGCGAGTTCACGATCTTCCAATTTCGGATCGAACGTCAAATACGGACGATCCCAATCGCCCATGACGCCGAAACGAATGAAGTCTTTCTTTTGAATTTCGATAAATTCTTTCGCGTAGGCGAGACATTTAGCGCGCAATTCCAACGGCGACATTTCCGCGCGATTGAGACCCGTGTTTTTGATGACGGCGTGTTCAATCGGCAAGCCGTGCGTATCCCAGCCCGGACGATACGGCGTGTAGTAGCCGCGCATCGTTTTGTATTTCATGATGATATCTTTCAGCGTTTTATTCATCGCGTGACCGATGTGCAGGTAGCCGTTGGCGTACGGCGGGCCGTCATGCAACACGAATGACTCCGCGCCTTCCCGTTGCGCTAACCGTTTTTTATAAATATCATGTTCCTGCCAAAAATCCAGCCATTGCGGTTCCCGTTTCGGCAAGTTGCCACGCATCGGAAATTCCGTTTGCGGCAAATGTAATGTTTTCCCGTAATCCATAGCGTCCTCCCTGTAATAAAAAAACGCCTCATCCCTAAGGGACGAGAACGTTGTTTCCCGCGGTACCACCCTACTGGTCATTGCTGACCGCTCAAGCGCGATAACGGTGCGACCGGCGAACACTTGCGGCATTCGCGACTCCCGAGTGATCCGCACCTATCGCATCCGCTCGGCTTCCACCGCCCCGAGCTCTCTATGGTCTGCTGATATATGCCGTCTCGTTCATTGTCTTCTGTCAAAAATAGGTTTAAACCATTATACGCAAAAAAAAGAACAGCGTCAAGAAATTCCCCAGCCGCGCAAAATAAAAAGCGACCTCACAAGAGGCCGCTTTTTTCATTCCTTATTTACCGTAATTTTTATCGGCTTTGACTTCGATGCGGAATGCGTTTTCTCCCAGGGATACGCGATCGACATCATATACATCTTCGCCGTATTTCTGATCGAGGTAGTATTCCACCGCGTTTTCCGCCTGATCGGAAAGCGAATCGGGGGTCGCGCCATACGTGTATTTACCGAGAATTTCCGTGATCGCCGCGCGGTCTTCCGCCGGCAACGCTTTCGTGTAATCCATCAGTTCCAGGACCGTATGATCTTTGACGGCGGCCGGTTGTTCCGCCGCTACCTGCCGTTCGATAAAACTCGAACCCATGCGAATTTCCATCCGATACGCATTCGTTTCCAAACGATTAACGGCGGCTTTGTACGTTTCCTCACCGTACGTTTGGTTCAAATAGTGTTGCACTTCATTGCGAGCTTTTTCCACAAGGTTAGCCGCCGTGTCGCCGGCGACATACTGATTCAGGATATGCGTAATGTTATTACGGTCAGTGTCGGTCATTTGGCTCGTGAAGTCCGTCAATTCATATACGAATGCGGCGGCCGGCGCGGTCGGTTGCGCCGGAGCGACTGCCGCGCCCGGCGATTTATAATGATCGTCAGCTTTGATCTGTACATCATATGCGCCGTTTTCCAGTTTCTTCACGTCGACATCATAGAAGTCGTTGCCGTATTTCTGATCCAGGTAATGCTCAACGGCATCTTCCGCACGTTTCGCCAAATTAGCGGCGCTGTCACCGTACGTATAGTTGCCGAGAATCGCCGTGATCTGTTCACGATCAGCCGCGGCCATTTCCTTCGTGAAGTCCGTCAGCTGCAAAACGATGCTCGCCGTGGCCGGTGCTACGTTCGATTGCGCCGGAGCGACTGCCGCGCCCGGCGATTTATAATGATCGTCAGCTTTGATCTGAACGTCGTAAGCGCCGTCTTCCAGTTTCTTCACGTCGACATCATAGAAGTCTTCGCCGTATTTCTGACCCAAGTAATGTTCAACGGCGTCTTCCGCACGTTCCGCCAAGTTAGCGGCGCTGTCACCGTACGTATAGTTGCCGAGAATCGCCGTGATCTGTTCACGATCGGCCGCGGCCATTTCCTTCGTGAAGTCCGTCAACTGCAAGACGATACCGCCGTCAGCCAATACGGTCGACGCGGGCACTGCAGCCGGTTCCGTCGGAGCGGGCGCTACGGTCGGTTGTGCCGGAGCCGGTTGAGCCGGAACCTGGTTAGCATCTTTGGTAACGTAAATATTCATGTGGTGGTCACTCACATCTTTATCCGTATAAACAAAGTATTGACCTTCCCCATATTTTTGGTTCAAGAAATTCTGAATATCAGCTACCGCCTGATCCACCGCGCCTTCACTGACGCCGCGTCCCAAGTAGGGTACCGCAAGATCACCGGTGTGTTGCTTATCTTCTACGGTCAGCGTCTTGCTCTGGTCACGGAGATAATACATATCAACATCGTAATAGTTCGTCGCCATGGCGCTTGCGCCTATGGCCGCCAATACGGTTAATGCTAACGCTGTTTTTCTCATCTTCCAGCCTCCTTTGGCAATGTCTGTCACTGTAATATAAAACTTTCAGCTGATCGCAGGGACGATCAATTGCAAACAACGGACAGACTTCTGCTGCTCACATTAATACATTGTATACTTTTATTATACATTTTTGTACAAAAATCGTCAAATATTCACTCTTGTTGAGCTATTTTTGACTCAAAAATAAATTAAAGAAAATTTGCGCAGACGAGTTTTCCGATATCCGACGCGCCAGTCGGAACACTCCCGGAATATCATTTTGACCGGAAGCATTGGCGTAAAAATGTTTTACTTTTAGCCGAGGACCTGATCTATTTTTACAGATAAACAAGTCGCAAAATGCGGCACAAAAAAACAGCTCCTTGCGGAGCCGTTTTTTATTTGTTATTGCTGTTCTTTCGCAGCCTTTGTATTCAGACGATGCTTCAAGTAGTTACGCCCGACCATCACCCGATACTGAGCCTTGCCGTTATCCGACGTGACGAATACGACTTCAAATACATGCTCGCCGTATTTCTGCGCCAAATATTTCGCCGCCGCTTCACAAGCCTCTTGCGGCCGGTAGCCTTCAAAATAGCCACGCAACTCTTTCTGATCCTGCGCGCTCAGACGTTTCGTGCAGTCCACGAACACGCCGCGCGAATCGGGTTGCGGCGGTACAATTTGCGCGTCGTAAGCGCCGTTAAAATAGTTGGCATCGGCTTGCATGTACTGGCCCATGCGCACGCCGTACTCATTGTAGTAGGCGCGACCGTCGGTGTAACCGTTCGGCGTTTCACCGGCTTGGCGCGGCGGTACGCCTTTCGCCGCCGGAATTACTTGTTTTTTTCGGAGTTCTCCTGCTTTTTTTCCGGCGCTACCTGCGGCGGCATGTTCGGATACATATCTTTGTTTTCCGCCATCTTGTCCGTCATCGGGCGGGCGTCCGGATCGAAGTAACGAGCGTCCGCCTGCATGTATTGGCCCATGCGTACGCCGTGTTCATTGTAATACGCCTGACCGTCGGTATAACCGTTCATGGTTTGACCGGGGGCATACGGCTGTACGCCTTTTGCCATCGGTTTTACTTCCGGTTTTACTTCCTCTTTAACGTTCTTGTCTTGTTTTTCTTGCGGCGCTACCTGCGGCGGCACGTTCGGATAAAGATCTTTGTTTTCCGCCATCTTGTCCGTCATCGGTCTGGCATCCGGATCAAAGTAACGAGCGTCCGCCTGCATGTACTGGCCCATGCGTACGCCGTGTTCATTGTAATACGCCTGACCGTCGGTATAACCGTTCATGGTTTGCCCTGCGGCATACGGTTGTACGCCTTGCGCCGCCGGCGTAACCTGTGCCGGAGCGTTGTCCGCGGCCAATACGCTGCCGCTGATTGCTGCCAATGCAGCCATTGCGAGTAATGTCTTTTTCATCTTGCTGCCTCCTTTGTTCGTCTGTCGCTGGAATAAAATTCTTTCGACTGATCGCCAATGCGATCCATTTTCCAAGAACCGGACAGACCTTCTACTTCTTTCATTAATCGAACTAACGAGCGTTCGCCTGCATGTATTGGCCCATGCGCACGCAGTGTTCATTGTAATACGCCTGACCGTCGGTGTAACCGTGCATGTATTTACCCATGCGCACGCAGTGTTCATTGTAATACGCCTGACCGTCGGTATAACCGTTGATGGTCTGACCCGCGGCACACGGGTGTACCCCTTGCGCGACCGGCGTAGCCGGTACCTGAGCGTTGGCCGCGGCCAATACGCTGCCGCTGATTGCTGCCAATGCAGCCATTGCGAGTAATGTCTTTTTCATCTTGCTGCCTCCTTTGTACGTCTGTCAGTGGAATAAAATTTCGTTTCGGCGGACCGCCAACGCGATCCATTTTCCAACAACTGGACAGACCTCCTGCTACTTTCATTATACGTTTCGTACCAAAAAGCGTCAAATATTCCTTCCGTTAAAAGCAAACATATCGTTTTCAAGCGACCGCTTAGCACCGGCCTTTTTCCGTTCAGTCGTCCGCGCGACCGCGTCCCGGCCATCCGTCGACGCCTTCCAGGATATCCCAAATGATTCGACCGACACCGTCTTCCAACCATTCCGGGCGACGGTCGTCCGCACGATCACTTGCGATTTCGATGCGATAGACATGCGCATTCACGCGTTCGTAACTGACGTCGTAGGCCCGATAGCCGTACGCACGTTCCAAGTAACGTTCCACATCGGCCGCCGCGTGCTGCGCCAGCCGCTCCGCATCCCGACCTGTCGCGTAGCTGTCCAAGATGCGACGAATTTCACTGCGATCGCGATTTGTCAAATCCGACGTGCGATCGCGCAATTCAAAAATGACATCGACTTTCTGCCGATCGCCTTGTTTGGCTTTCACATCAATACGGAATTCGAAGCGATTTTTATGCCCGGTCTGCACGCGCACCACATCGACATCGAAACGATCGCGGCCGTACGTTTGGTCCAGGTATTCTGCGACGGCCTGTTTAGCCGCTGCGGCATAACGGCGCGCGAAGCGGTCTTCATTGGCGCCCGTCCTCAGACCGTCGGTCGCGTCCTGAATACGTTCCGCGATGAGCCATTGATCGCGGTGCGTCAATTGGCCGGAGAAATCACGCAAATTATAGTTGGCAGAGAAGTAATATTCCCGCTGCGTGTCTTGGTAGTTTTTGTCGCCCCGCACGATGACCCGATACGCATTGCTCGAGAGCCACTTCGTTTCCACGCGGTAGTGGCGGCTGCCATAAGCGCGATCCAAATAATGCTGGACGGATTGACGCGCCTGTTCCGCAAGTTTTGCGGTCGTGTCGCCGGCCGTGTAGCGACCGAGCAAACCGCGAATGTCGGAACGCTGCGTTTCCGTCAGCGAATTCGTTTCATCTTCAAATTCAAGAATCATGTACGCGGGCGCGTTCTGATCTTTCGCATGCGCACGCCGGTTATCATCGTAACGTACATACAGATCCAATCGACCCGAGCGCGTCCGATCCGCCGCAGCGACGTCATACACATCGCGACCGTAAGCGGAATCCAGATACCTTTCGAGCTCGTCTTCCAAACGATTCATATCGCGTTCGGAAATGCGACCGCCCGCATACGGACGCGCCGCGCGGTTCAAGTGCACGCGGTCACGGACCGACAGGCTGCCCGTCTGATCGACTACGGAAAACGCACGGACATCATAGTAATCCGCGGCAAACGCGCTGCCCGCGACGCAAAGAAGCGTCAACATCGATACTAATGTTTTTTTCGTTCGTTTCATCAAAGTCCCTCCTCACCGGGAATACGGTCTCACAGGATCGTCACCATTGGGAAACGTACTTGTACTTGTCTTTGTCTATATTTTAGCACTCTTTGGTAAAAACCTCGCAAAGACGCGCCATTTTTGAGCCTTTTCTAATGTTTAAAACGCACTTCATCCTTTTGTTTCCAGACTTCTTTGTCATGTCAGGCGCCGACAACTTGACGGACTTTTTTTATTTTGTGATAATTTAAATTAATATCCTGTCACGTGTAGTCAGCACGCGTCACCAACGTAGCGAAAAGAGGTCAGCATGAACCAGTTAGAAACAAAAATTCAAACCGAAGGGCGCATCATTGATAACCGCATTTTGAAGGTCGACAGCTTCATCAATCAGCAACTCGATCCCGATATCTATCGGGAAATCGGCGTGCGCATGGCGGCGCAGTTCGCGCAAAGCAATATCACGCGCATTTTGACGATCGAAGCCAGCGGCATCGCGGTGGCGCTCGCGACCGCGTACGAATTGCATTGTCCCGTCGTCTTCGCCAGAAAGCAAAAGCAAAGCGCGTTCAGCGATGAACTCTATGTGACGAAAATTCATTCGTACACGAAAAACACCGATTACCATGTGACCGTCTCCAAAGAATTTTTACCCGCCGGAGAATCGGTGCTGATTGTCGATGATTTTCTCGCGCGCGGGGAAGCGAGCTTCGGCCTGGCGCGCCTGGTCGAGTCCTCCGGCTCCAAGGTCGCCGGCATCGGCATCGTAATCGAAAAAAGCTTTCAGCCGGGCGGCCGACTGCTGCGCGAGGCCGGTTACGATTTACATTCGCTCGTAAAAATTAAAGCCTTTACGAATAACCAAGTCGTTTTTGACGAGTAACGATGGTGCCGACAGCGCCTCGCTGGCGGCAGCATATACCTTCGGAAGGCACAGTTTTTGGCGGAGGTTTCCATGACACGTGAACTTCGCGCGGAAATCGGTAATATTGTCACTCATGCGCTCGGCATCATCATAAGTATTATCGCGCTCGGACTCGGCGTTTGGTCGCTTTGGCAGTTCCACGCCGCACCGCTTGCGCACGCCGCACTTTGGGTGTACGGTCTGTGCGCGATCCTGTTGTACACCGCCAGCACCGTGTATCACAGTTTATTCGCCGCGCCGTTGGCTCGCAAAGTGGCACGACGCTTTGACCATGCCGCGATTTATCTGATGATCGCCGGCTCGTACACGCCGTTTTTGTGGATCGCGCTGCATAACCGCGGCGGTTTTACCTGGAGTATTGTCATTTGGGGGATCGCCATCGTCGGGATCGTTTTCAAAGTCTTTTACGCGGGGCGTTTCAAAACGATCTCCACGCTTTTATACCTGGCGATGGGCTGGCTCGCCGTCGTCATGTGGCCGGATCTGACCGCGACCCTGCCGCCCGCCGCGATTCATTTATTGCTCGCCGGCGGCGTCGTCTATACATTGGGAAGTATTTTTTATCTCTGGCAAAAGCTTCCTTACCAGCACGTTATCTGGCACGTCTGCGTGTTGGCGGGAAGCATCCTGCAGTGGCTTGCCATTCAGTTGTATGTACTGCCTTTGGGAGGACTGCTTTGAGCGACGAACAGTTTATGCGTCAAGCGCTGGCGCTCGCGGATCGCGCCGCCGCCGTCGGAGAAATCCCCATCGGCGCGATTGTCGTGTGTGACGGCAAGGTGGTCGGCAGCGGTTACAACTTGCGCGAATCCATTCCCGACGCCACCGCGCACGCGGAAATGATCGCGCTGCGGGAAGCTTGCAAAAACTTGCAACGCTGGCGGCTTTCCGACTGCACGCTCTACGTCACGATTGAACCGTGTCCGATGTGCGCCGGCGCGATCGTCAACAGCCGCATCAAGCGGCTTGTCTACGGCGCCGCCGACAGCAAAGCGGGCGGTGTTGAAAGCATCTTTCGCATTGCGGATCATGACGCGCTTAACCACCAAGTCGAAATTCGCGCCGGCGTGTTGGAAGATGAATGCCGGCAAAAAATGAAAGATTTCTTCCGCGCCCGCCGCGCCGCCAAAAGCGCTGACGCCAAATGAAAGCGCGGCCGTATTACGCTGCCATGAAACAAAAATTGACTTGATTCTTACCGTTATGGTAAAATATTTTTATCGTTTGGTGCAGATGTGCCGAACGATAGGGAGAGGTGTCCGAGCTGGCCGAAGGAGCCTGACTCGAAATCAGGTAGGCGGCAACCCCGTCTCGTGGGTTCAAATCCCACCCTCTCCGCCATGAAGATACGCGCGACGATGTCGCGCTTTTTTCATTTATAAAAATGAGCACACAAAAACGCACGGCCGCGGCCGTGCGTTTTTCAGGGGGGGTACTGCTGAGCAAATTATAAGCCCTTTCCTTTAGGGCAAAAAGTCTTTTAACTTGTTCAAAGTCTCGTTGTTACCGAGTGCGGCGCCAAGTTGCTGTCCCGATGTGATAACCATTTGCGTCATTTCCTGCGTCTGTTCTTCCGTGAGCGGCGCGCCGGTTACTTTCGCGCCGACCGTTTCAACCAGGGAACGAACTTGCGCTTCGTAATCCGCCTGATTGATTTCGCCGGCTTTAAAACGGCGATACAGGTCCTGTACCTTTTCCATATCGATTTGCTCGGTCAGTTGACGCAACATTTCCATTTTCTCCATACGTTTCACTCCTTTGTGTGAACCGCCGCCACCGGCGCCGCGTCCGGGCGACAAATAATACAGATCACGCGGCTTCACTTGTATTATACCACCGGCAGACAGCTCGCACCGGAACTTGCCGTTTCATACGGGTAAGGTTACAATAAAGAAAAAGCAAATTTTCATAGCCAAAAAGGAGATATTATGCGTCATTTTTCAAAATGGACGGGCGTAGTGCTGGCGGCGCTGCTTTGGGTCGGTGCAAGCGCGCAAGCGGCAAATGAGCCCTGGCAGGGAAATCCCGAATATCCTTTCGTTGTTGCCCATGATAACGTGGTCGTCTATCAGGACAACGCGTCACTGAAATTTTTGCAATTCACGCCGGAAGGCGTGATGTGGCGCATCGACCTGGTGACGGTTTTACCGGTGACCGATCCGAACTCGATTGCGCGTGTCGATCGGATTTGGTATCGCAAAATGAATAATGAGCCGCTGGATCGCGTCTACGTCAAACTCAAAGAAGATGCCCCTTGGGGCCGACTCGATCTCGCCAATACCGACGCGTACAATTTATTGCTGCGCGAAGGTTTTCTTGCCAGCTGGGATTTGGTGTACGGCTATCCGTATCCGATTCCGCGCGCCGTGTTGGACAATAAATAAAGGGGAACGCATTACCAAGTCAGAGTAAAAAATTATCTTTTCAGATAATAAAAAAGCACCTCGCGCGAGGTGCTTTTTGCATGCCTGTTTTTTTATTTGTCTGCCGACGTCAAGGCCCGCCAAATGGTTTCCAAAACCTGCGCCGGTGCATAGGTCGTACCGTCTTCCACCACAATGTGATCGACGGTCGAGGTTTCACCGTTCGCCATAACTTGCGCCTGTTCGGCCGCCGGATACAAGACGATTTCCACGACCTTAGCATCACGCGTCACACTGATAGTGCGCGTTGCATCATTCCAACCGATGTCGGCGCCCGCTTGCGTCAACGCGTCGCGCAAGGCATACACTTGCGTGCCGTCAGCGAGTGTTTTCGCCGTGCCGAGATCGATTTTGTCTGCGTCCGCTTTGGCCGTGTCCGCGGAGTCGGCCGGCGTCTCCATCGTGACTCTGCCGAAGATCCAAACCTTTTCCGGATTCGTCTGCGGAGGAAGGCTCAACGTCGCTGTCGTGTAAAGCGCAAGCAGCGGATTTCCTAATACATACTTGGTCGAAACCGCCTGCCCCGTAAGATCGGTCACTTTGTCCGGTACGCTGAGGAGTACCAAACGTTCATGAGCGCCGCTGCCGTTTTTCGCAAAATAATCCAAATCTACCGCGTACTTGCTGTCCGGATGCGCAACCAGCAAGGCCGGCTTCTCAGCCGCCTCTTTTTTGTCCGCAGCTCGCGTGAAAAATTGGATATCGTCCCCCTTTTTCCACGCGACTTTATCGGCCGCGACGAATTCGCCCGTCGCGGCATCCATGACGCGAATACCTTGCGTCGGAACTTGCGCTTTTTCCTTTTCACCTTGTACCGTCAGCACGCCGCCGTCTTTCACTTCAACGATCTGCGCGCGCTGCATTATGTAGCCGAGAGCTTGCGCCTGCGCTACCGCCGGCATGGCGAACGCCACCAGCAAGGCCATGACTAACCAACCGATTCGTTTCATAGTATCCTCCTTTTGCGATCTCATCGCTTTATGTCATCGTACCACACGCGTTTCATAAAGCGTTTAAGAGGACGTTAAAAATGTTTTTCAGATACGTGTCGTCGCGGCGGCGCTTTTTTGCATTTTACTGCGATCGCGAATCAGCGCCTGTGTCAATTCCGGCAAAGCGCGGCGCACGGCGGGATACAAAACGGCCAACAGAATAAATGTCGCCGGCGCGCACAGGAGGCTGGCAATGAATACGTTACCGGCGGAACCGACCGCCATCGGGAACGGATAGCCCAGCACAAAATATTTGAATGTCGAGCGAATCAACGGCTCAACCACCGCGAAAATCGTGAACGCCACCGCCGAAACCGTCAGCGCCATCCATTTCGTTTCCCCGTAGCGCGCTCGCCACCAATCCGCACCCGCGCCGGCCAGGTATCCGAGCACCGCAAACGACAGAAACGTCGGCAACGCGCTCGTTATATAACCCGCCAGCAGATCTGCCATCGTCAGTCCGACGGCGCCGGCGAGCGCGCCGTACCAACGACCGGTGAGTAACGCTCCGATCAAAATAAAGGTATAGCCGAAATAGACTTTACCGGTCAGGCCGAAGGCCATCGGCACCTCAATGCGCAGGTACACAAAACAAATCAATGCGGCGGCCGCCATCAGCGCCGCCACGGTCATACGTCGATGCATAAATACTACCCCTTTTCGTAAAAATTTACCGTTTCTTTACTCAACTATACGGGGTAAACTGACCGCCGACAAGGACAGACAGCACACGCTTTTCATGACAGATTTTATTCTCCTGTGCTTTTTACCGCAAATAAAATAAATGAACCAATAAAAAAGACCGCCGCAGCGGTCTTTTTTTGTTTCTTATTCTTCTTTTTCTGCCGTGTACGCGTCGATGATTTCCTGCGCTTCTTGGAACGGCACCTGTTCGTACTGGTAAAATTCCATGTTGAACGTGCCGCGCCCCTGCGTTTGCGAACGCAGTTCCGTCACGTAGGAGAACATTTTGCCCAACGCGACCTGCGCGCGCACCACGGATTCGCCGCCGCGCTCGCCCGGTTCCATGCCGAGGATCCGGCCGCCTTTCGCGGAAAGATCGCCGACGATCGCGCCCATGTATTCATCGGGCACGAATACGTTCACGTTGTACACCGGCTGCAACAATATCGGTTGCGCCTGCGGAATAATCTTGCGCAGCGCCAGCGAGGCCGCTACTTTGAACGCCATTTCCGACGAGTCGACCGAGTGATACGAGCCGTCGTAGAGCGTGACGCGCACGCCGATCATCGGATAGCCCGCGATCATGCCTTTCGCCAAGGTTTCCCGCGTGCCTTTTTCGACCGCCGGAATATATTGACGCGGTACGGCGCCGCCAAAAATGTCATCAACGAATTCAAAGTCTTCCGTCGTCGGTTCGACGCGCAGGAAGACGTGACCGTATTGACCATGACCGCCGCTTTGTTTCTTGTGTTTACCTTCGCCTTCCGCCTTGCCCAGGATCGTTTCCCGATACGGTACTTTCGGCTCGACAACGCGCGCTTTAGTGCCGTACTTGCGTTCAAGTTTGCCGAGATTATGCTGCAGATGAATTTCACCCATTGAATACACCAAAGTCTGCCGCGTTTCCGGATCTTTTTGCGTGACAAAGGTGGGGTCTTCTTCCGCCAACCGGAGCAAGCCGGCGGCGAGTTTTTCTTCATCGCCTTTGCTTTCCGGTTCGACCGCTACGATGTACAACGATTTCGGGAAACGCACCGGTTCATATACAACCGGGAAGCCCGCGTCGGAGAAAGTATCGCCCGTTTTCGCTTCGAGTTTGGGAATCGCGATGATGTCGCCCGCCGTCGCCTGCGCTAACGGAATCTGCTGTTTGCCGACGGTCGTGTACATTTTCGTAAATCGTTCCGTCAAATCCTGCGTCTGGTTGATCAGCTTGTCGCCTTCCCGCAACGTGCCCGAGATAATCCGAATATAGGATAATTTACCGGCAAACGGATCGATGACGGTCTTGAAGACAAACGCGCTGAACGGATTGTCCGCATGCACCGTGACGCTTGTTTCCGTCTTGGGATTCGTGCCTTCCATCGTGCGCGCGGAAGCGTCCGGCATGTAGCGGATAATGCGATCCAGCATTTTATCCAAGCCGATTTTCGCCAGCGCCGAGCCGATCATGACCGGCACAACGCGACCGCTCTTCATGCCTTCGCGCAAACCGAGGCGAATTTCTTCGACCGTCAGTTCGCCGCCATCCAAATATTTTTCCAGTAGAATGTCGTCGCCTTCCGCGGCCGCTTCAATCGCCATGTCGCGTACTTCCGACGCGCGCGCCTGCCATTCTTCCGGAATGTCGATTTCCGTTTCCTGACCGTTTTCCCAAACGGTCGCTTTCATTTTCACGATATCAATGATGCCGTGGAAATCTTTGCCTTCCCCCAGCGGCAAGTGCAACGGCATGACGCTTTTACCGAAACGTTCGCGCATTTCGGCAAGGGTCTTGTCGTAATTCGCCTGTTCGGCGTCCATTTTATTGATAAAAATCATCCGCGGCAGCGCCAGTTCGTCACCGTAATCCCACGCGCGCTGCGTGTCCACTTCGACGCCCGATTCGGCGGAAACGATGATGAGGATGCCGTCGCACGCGCGCAAGGCCGCCCGCACTTCACCGGAAAATTCACCGTAGCCCGGAGTATCGATGAAATTCAGCTTGTAACCTTTCCATTCGCAGGGCGCGATCCCCAATTGAATCGTGACATTTCGTTTGATTTCTTCGGGCTCAAAATCGAGAACATGTTTATTATCGGCACCTGTGCCGACACCTTCGATCGCTCCGGTCGTTGCGAGCAAATTTTCGACCACGGCTGTTTTACCTGCCCCGTCGTGCGACAGGACCGCCACATTACGAATCTGAGAACCTGCATAATCTTTCACGATACCGCCTCCTCAAAGCATTCTGTTAGTGACTTATTTCGCCGTTCGCTGCGCTTTTCCTTTATTTCTTAGAAAAAGTCGCCGTAACGGTTTTTATAATGTTCGCTCATTTCGCGATCATTGCGATAGGTACGGAATGTCTGTTCCTCCGCATCCTGATAGCGAATGCGGTACAGCGTCTCGGGTGCAAACCCGTCCACACGCAAGCGATACAGCTTATCTTCGCCCGGCACCGGCAACGGCGCGGAAATAATTTTTACGTTATCGCTGATGTGGAAATTCCGCTGCGCGAGCGCGACGGCATCCGGCTGTGTCATGTCCGCGGGAAGCGGTTTCGCCATGCGGACTTCGACCGTCATGAAGTCGACCGCCATGACCCAACGGATCTGATTATCCGCCTGCACCGCAGCCGCTTCGGCAGACGGCGTCGCGACCGCTTCCGGCGCGACCACGACCACCGGCGCGTAGGCCTCTGCATGTTGTTGCGGCAACGGCGGTAACGGCGGCAAGAGTTTATGGTTGCTCGGCCCCGCCTGCGCGAACGCGGCGGCAACGGCAAAGGTCAATCCCAATGTCAAAACGGGTAATTTTCGCATCAATAATGCCTCCTTTTCTGTATTATACCAAAGACCTGAAAACATCGCTTTTACGTGCTTTATGCGCGAATATGACTCCGTTATAAACAGCGCCCGGGAAAATTTCCGGACAACAAAAAACGCACCGCAGTGCGTTTTTTATTTATTCTTGCGGACGAAAGCCGCGGAACAAGCGCAGAACGATCGCAATCACCATCGCGACGACCGTCGCCAACGCCATTCCCTTCAAGTGGAACGGACCGAAGTTCAACACCGCGCCGGAAAGGCCGGTAATCAGCGTGACCGCGGTTAAAATCAGATTTTCCGGTTGCGTATAATCCACTTTCTGTTCGATCAGCATGCGCAAACCGGTGGTGGCGATGATACCGAAGAGAAGGATGCAGACGCCGCCCATGACCGGGGTCGGTATGCCGTGAATGACCGCGGAAATTTTGCCGATGAAAGAGCAGAGAATGGCGATGATGGCCGCGCCGCGAATGACCCACACGCTGTAGACGCGCGTGATCGCCATGACGCCGATGTTTTCACCGTACGTCGTATTCGGCGTCGCCCCTACGATACCGGAGAGAATATTCGCGAGACCGTCGCCCAAAAGCGAACGCGACAATCCCGGATCCGTCATCAAATCGCGGCCGACGACATGACTCGTCACCACAAGGTGGCCGATATGTTCGGCGAAAACGACAAAAACCGCGGGCAAAATAATGATGATGGCCTGCCAGTTCCATTCCGGCATATACAGCGTCGGCACGGCAAACCACGGCGCCGCCGTGATCGCGTCCACATTCACGATACCGAGAAAGAGTGAAAGGATGTACCCCGCGACCACCCCCATCAGCACGGGAATGACGCCCAAAAAACCGCGACCGAATAAAGATACCAAAATGGTCACGACCAAAGTGAAAATCGAAACGATCACGGCCAGTTGCGGATCCACCCCCGGAACGGGGTCGCCGACCAGTCCCGCCATATTCATCGCGCTCGGCGCTAATTCCAAACCGATGATCGCAACGATGGCGCCCATCGCCGCCGGCGGGAACAAAGTATCAATCCAGCCGACACCGACCTTTTTCACTAAAAAGGACAGCAAGACGAAACACAGACCGAAAACGATGAAGCCGCTCTGCGCGGCGCCGTAACCGAGTCCCATGGAAACGATCAGGGTGACCGGCGAGATAAACGCAAAACTCGAACCGAGGTACGCGGGTAAGCGCCCCTTACAGATCGCCATGTACAAAAGCGTGCCGATCCCGTTCATCAAAAGCGCGATCGAAGGATCGACCTTCAATAAAAACGGTACGAGCACCGTCGCGCCGAACATGGCGAACAAATGCTGAATGCTCAGAGGCAACGTTTCCCAAATCGGTAATTTCTCGTCTACGTCCACATATTTTTTCATTGGTCTCCCCGTTTCATGAAAAAAGCTCTCTGTGCACAGAGAGCTTCGGATGTTGCGCCGGACCTGCTCCGACTCACAGGACTGAATAAGAGATACTACGCATCAGTATAGCAAGTTTTAAAAAGCTTGCCAAATACTTTTAACGCGGCGGCTGCCAGCGCCGATTCGGCGCGATTCCTTCCGAAAGCGCGCGAACTTTGGCCCAATGCGCTTCCCGCTCCTCCAGCTCACGGGTTTTGCGTTCCACGCCCAAAATCATGCCGACGGAAATCAAATTCACGACCATCGCGGAACCGCCGTAACTGATAAAGGGCAGCGGCACACCCGTGACGGGTAAGACGCCGAGCGTCATCGCGGTATTGTACAACCCTTGCCCGACCAGCAACGTCACCAGTCCGTAGACCAAGTACGAACTGTAGTGGTCGCGCGCGCGGCCGGCGATTTTAAAGCCGGTAAATAAAAGCGCGAGAAAAGCGAGCGGAACAAAGACCGCCAGCCAAAATCCGGCTTCCTGCGCGAAGACCGCATACGCGAAGTCCGTGTGTTGCTCCGGCAGGTACGCGAATTTACTCAAGCCCTGCCCGAAACCTTGTCCCAAAAATCCGCCGGAACCGACGGCAATAATACTTTGCACGACCTGGTATCCGAGATCACGCGCGTAGCTGAACGGATCATACCAGGCGATAAGACGTTGCATGCGATACGGCGCGGCGATAACGCCCGCGACGAACAAGATCGCGGCCGCGATCAACGTACCGACAATTTCCAGCTGCGGCAAGCCCGCCAAAAAATACAGCAGAAGCGGCACGCCCAAGACCAAAATCACGGTGCCGAAGTCCGGCTGCAGAAAGATGAGCGCGCCGAACACCAACGGCCAAAACAGCGGTTGCCATTCCGCAAGAAAGATCTTCATTCGTTTCCACTGCCGTTTTCCGGCGGCCCCCAACGCGCCACCCAGTGATTGCCAAAGCCGCACCGGCTCGCCGCGCTCGACACGCAGCGCGAGACCGGAGGCGGTGCACATAATGCCGACGAGCTTCGCCACTTCCGACGGTTGGAACGTAAATCCGCCCAGCGCGATCCACCGGCGCGCTCCGTTGACGGTCAGTCCCGCCACCTGCACGAGGAGCAACATCAGCACTGTGATCCCGATCCACAGCGTCATGCTCTTGCGCAGGTTCTGATAATTAAATCGGTAGACCAAAGCGCCGCAAATTGCGCCGAGCGCTAAAAACAACGCATGGCGAAACAGATCGGAGGCGATCCCCGCGGAACTGCGCAAATTCATATAAAAAGTGGAACTGAAAACATTCACCGTGCCTACGATCAGCAAAAACAGCACCACGACGAAAAACCAATCGCCGTAGCCGAACTTGCGCAGATGAAGTCGGTGGCCGAGCGCGCCCCAAAAGCTCCGTCGGCTCTGCTTACGCGTTCTCTTCGTCATGGCCTTTCCTCTCCGGAACTACCGCTACCAAACGATAAATCGGTTGCCCTTTAGCGGAAAATTTCTGTTCGTATTCCGTGCGGACATTTTCCGCCGGTTCATTTTGATGCAAATCGTCCGTCACATCGCGCAGCGTCCAACCGAGCGCTTGAAACTCTTCGATGGAAAAGTAAAATAAATCGTGATTGTCCGTCTTGAAATGGATTTCACCCTGCGGCGCCAAGAGCGTCGCATATTTTTCGAGAAAGCCGCGGTGGGTAAGCCGCCGTTTGGCATGCCGCGCTTTCGGCCACGGATCACAAAAATTAAGATAAAAACGATCCACTTCGCCCGGCGCGAACACGTCTAACAGTTCGCTGATATCACCTTCAACCAGGCGCACATTGGCAAGCTCCGCCGCCGCTACCTTCTGTCCGGCATAGTATAGTACGCCGCGCTGCAACTCGATACCGATGATGTTCACATCTTCGTGCCGCGCCGCCAAGCCGGCAATAAATTGTCCTTTGCCGGTGCCGAGCTCGACCCACAGCGGGCGTTCACCGCGCGCGAAAATGTCTTGCCAGCGTCCGCGGCAATTTTCCGGCCAGCCGATCGACAAAAAATCGGCGTACTCGAGAATCGCTTCATCGATCCAGGGTTTTCTTCGTAAACGCATGTTGACTCCTTTCGCTAGTCCTCCTGCGGCGCCGCCGCAAGTTGGTACTGCGTTCGCGACGGCCGTTGGTGCGTCGCGATGATAAATTCTTTATGAAAGCGGGCCTGCCATTGCGCCGCCAGATTTTCCTCCCGCAAATGCTCCGCGACCGTCGGATGCACCTGCACCAGTACGCGATCGGCCAATCCTTGCCGCGCCTTTTGCCGCAGCTCTTCGGTGATTTGTTCCACGATCGCGGCGGCCGTCATCACGTACCCCGTACCCGCGCATTCCGGACAACGCATATAGCGACTTTCCTGCAGCGTGGGTCCGGTCTTGTGACGCGTCATCTCGACCAGTCCGAGCGCCGTCATTTCCACGACCGTCGTGCGCACGCGATCTTCTTTGACCGCCGCGCGCAATGCTGTGAGCACGAGTTCGCGATCTTCTTTGCGCTGCATATCAATAAAATCAACGATGATAATGCCGCCGATATTGCGCAAGCGAATCTGTCGCGCCACTTCCTGCGCCGCGGCGAGATTGACGCGCAACGCCAAATCGTCCCGCCCGTGTCCGCTTCGAAATGTTCCGGAATTGACATCGATCGCGGTCAGCGCTTCGGTCGGATCAATCACGATGTACGCGCCGCCCGCCACCTCCACGCGGCGTTCGAGCAACGGAGCGATCGCGTCCTGAATGCCGTGCTGCGTCAGCAAATCATTCGCCGCGACATAGGACACTTCCACTTGCGGCTGTTCGGAAACCAAATCGACAAGCCGTTCATACGCGGCGCGATCGTTCGTGATAATCTGTTCGGTCGACGGCGTCACGTAATCGCGCGCGGCGCGCAACACAATATCCGCCTCCCGATAAAGGCACGCCGGCGCGGATGCGATCTTCGCCCGCCGCCGGATACTTTCCCATGTGCGCCGCAGGAACGCGAGGTCATGCGTTAATTCCGCCGCATCCACACCTTGTGCTGCTGTCCGCAGAATAAAACCGCACGCCTCGTCTCCCAAGCCTAATTGGGCGCCGACGAGTCCGCGCAAGCGTTCCCGTTCCGCCGCCTCCTGTATTTGTTTCGAAACGCCGACGTAACGGCCTTTGGTTAAAAGCACCGCATACCGTCCCGCCAGCGAGGGTTTAGTCGTAAGCATCGGGCCTTTCGTGCCGCGCGCTTCTTTCGTCACCTGCACGAGCACGCGCGCGCCGACGCTGATTTTATGTCCTTCGAGATCGCGCGATTTGCCGCCGAGAAGCGGCAAGTAACCGTTTTCGCCGGTACCGATGTCGACAAAAGCTGCATCGAGCGCCGCGACCACATTTTTGACGACTCCTTTATAAATGCGATGCAAAAGTGGTTCCCCGTCGGTCGGTTGAATCACCAGATCCGTCAGATCATTTCCCTGCGTCACCGCGATAATCGTCTCCCGCGGAGTCGTATTCACCAGTAAGCGGCTCATAATTTTTCCTGCGCCGCCGCATCGAGCGGCAAAATATACGTGCCGTCTTCTGTACGGCGCGCCACCTTCACGCGCGACACTAGGCACTGTCCCGCGGCAACGGGCAAGGCGAAATCGTTCGCCAAAATCTCCCAGAGTTCCGTCGGTTTGATACTGCCGGCAAGCGTGCGCCAAAGGCCGACCGTAATGGTTACAAAATCGTCTTCGATCCGGCCGCTCAACGGTTCGGGCACAATGTTGCGCACATCGAGTTGCCGCGTTTTCTTCGGCGTGACTTTCGTATAGGGAATCGTCGTCGCCGTGTTAAAGCGCGTCAAAACGTCCTGCAACTGCGCATCGGTAAACGCCGCTGTGAGCGGACCGGTCACTCTGTATTGCTCATAATTAATCAACGCCATCAGTTTCGGCGCGCGCTGTTCGATATACGCGCCCGCCGTCAACCGCACGCCCGGCGCCAATGCGGCCGCCAACGCGCGCGCCGCGTCTTCATCCGGCACGTCTTCGCTCAATTCAACATCCATGTACAGCGGATCGGCCGTCACTCCGACCGCGAGCGCGGAATCGTAGCTGACTTTCATATGCGCATGGAAGCCTTCCGAGTACGCGATCGGCAAATCGGAGCGGCGCAACGCGCGTTCCATCGAGCGCATGAAATCAAGATGCCCTAAAAAACGCAACGGCTCATCTTTCGCGATAGATAAACGTAGTCTTGGCACGATTTCCCTCCATTCCGTCGAGTACGCTGACGCCGAGCTGCGGGCAGACGCCGCAACCCGCGCAGGAGAGGCGACGGCAATCGTGTGTCAGCGCGGCGTTCACGCCCTGTCGCCATTCGCGGTGCAGAAAATCTTTCGTCACGCCGCAATCGATATGCTCCCAGGGCAACGGCTCATTGAAATCACGTTGCCGCTCCGCATAGTAACGCGGATCGATACCGGTCTCCTGAAATGCTTTGTCCCAGTATTCCGGCTTGAACCAATCCGTCCAACCGTCAAATTTCGCGCCTTGCTTCCACGCCGCGTAAATGACTTGCGCGACGCGCCGATCACCGCGCGCCAAGACCGCTTCCAGCAAACTGGTCGGCGCATCGTGGTAGCGGTAGTGAATATTGCGGCTTTTGATTTGACTTTTCAAATACAGTTGCCGCCGTTCGATTTCCGTTTTCGGAATTTGCCCGAACCATTGGAACGGCGTGAACGGCTTCGGCACGAAACTCGACACGCTGATCGTCACATGCGCGTTCATGCGCCCCGTGATCGATCGGTAAAGATCGCTCACGCGATAACCGAGTTCCGCGATGCCCGCTAAATCTTCATCGGTTTCCGTCGGCAAGCCCAGCATGAAGTAAAGTTTCACGCGATTCCAGCCGGACGTAAACGCGTTGGTGCAGGCTTGCATTAAATCTTCTTCCGTCACGCCTTTATTGATCACATCGCGCAAGCGCTGCGTGCCCGCCTCCGGAGCGAGCGTCAGACCGCTTTTGCGCACCTGCTGCACTTTTTTCGCGATATCGACGGAAAAACTGTCGATGCGCAGTGACGGCAAGCTGATGCTCACGCCGCGATCGGCGAATTCCGCGAACAACGCGTCGACCAGCGAGGCGAGCTGCGAATAGTCGGCCGAGGAAAGCGACATCAGCGAAATTTCATCATAGCCGCTGTTTTTAATCAGTTCGCGCGCGATCGCAAGCAACTGCTCCTGCGTTTTTTCTCGCACCGGACGATAAATCATGCCCGCCTGACAAAACCGACAGCCGCGCGTGCAGCCGCGAAACAATTCGAGCACGGCACGATCGTGCACGGACTCGATATGCGGCAAAATCGGGTGCAAGGGCACGGGCAGCGCGTCCACATTTTCCACCACGCGTTTTCGCACCTTGGCCGGCGCCGCCTCCGTATTCGGCACGAGCCGCACGAAATTCCCCGCGCGATCGTAATGCGCATCATAAAACGCGGGCACATAATTACCCGAAATTTGCGCCATGCGTTCCAAAAGGCCGCGCCGTCCGTCGGGACGACCCGCCGCTTTCCATGCTTTGACGGCATCGACCAGCTCGACAACCGACTCTTCCGATTCACCGACAAAAAAGACATCGATAAACGGCGCGAGCGGTTCCGGATTGTAGACGCAGGGTCCACCCGCGATCACGAGCGGCATATCGTCCGTACGTTCTTCGCTCCAAATCGGCAATCCCGCCAAATCGAGCATATTCAACACATTCGTGCAGGACATTTCATACTGCAAGGTAAAACCGAAAACGTCGTATTCTTTCACCGGCGTTTTGGTTTCCAACGTATAGAGCGGCAACCCGTTTTGACGCATGGCCGCTTCCATATCCGGCCACGGCGCATAGACGCGCTCGGCGACCGCATCTTCTTCTCGATTAATCACTTCATATAAAATTTTCAAACCGACATGGCTCATCGCCACCTCATACACATCGGGAAACGCGAGCGCCACCGACACCGCCATCTGACGGTGATCTTTGACGATGCTGTTGTATTCGCCGCCGATGTAACGCGCGGGTTTTTGCACGGTATTGAGCAAAAACGGCGAGACGCTGACTGTAGACATCCTGACCCCTATCTAAGCGGACGCATCAAACAAAACGGTTTTGCGCCGCAGGTAAATATTTAATAACAACGCGACGCTGCACAAATTAAGCGTCAACGAACTGACTCCGTAACTTAAAAACGGAAGCGGGATACCGGTGACCGGCATGATGCCGATCGTCATCCCGACATTAATGAAAATCTGAAATAACCACATCGCCACGATCCCGGTCGCGATATAGCGCCCGAACCGATCGGCGGCCGTGCTGGCAATCCAAATGCCGCGATACAGCAGCACGAAGTACAGCAGCAACAGCAATAACGCGCCGACCAGCCCCGTTTCCTCACCGACCACCGCGAAAATAAAGTCCGTGTGGTTTTCCGGCAAAAAATTCAACTGGCTCTGCGTGCCGGCAAACAAGCCTTTACCGATCAGACCGCCCGAGCCGATCGCGATTTTCGACTGGATCACGTGGTACCCGGTATTGAACGGATCGCGTTCCGGATCAAACAGCACGAGAATACGATTCTTCTGGTACTCTTTGAGCAGGAAAAACCACGCCAGCGGCAAGACCGCAAGCCCCGCCAGGCAAACTTTGCGAATGTAGTCCATGCGCACGCCCGCAATATACAAACCGCCGAGCGTAATCGCGCCGAACACCAAACTCGTGCCCAAGTCCGGCTGCAGCAAAACCAGCGCAAACGGCGGCAGCAGAAAAAGCGCCGTGTAAAAAAGTCCGCTCCATTTTTTTAAATCCAGCGACGGCCGACACAAAAACCGCGCCAAACAGACGATATAAATGATTTTGGCAAATTCTGACGGCTGAATACTGATCGGTCCGATCGTGATCCAACGTTGCGCGCCGAGCGCGCTCGTACCCACCACCATAACCGCTATCAAAACGATTAAATTGGCCCCATATAAAGCCGGTGCGTAGCGGTAGAGTTTCCTGTAGTCAAAGCGTAACAAGTACACGAAAATGGCGATATCGGCCACCAAAAACGCCGCCTGCTTCGCCAAGTAATCCGAAACATGAAGCCCCGCCTGATTAATATGAGACGCCGATCCGATGAAGAGCAGTCCGAGCAGCGTCAACGCCAGCGTGACCAACACCAGCGCCCGATCCGTCGAGCGCCACCAACGTTCGATACCCATACTAGCCTCGGCGCCGGCGCCATGCCGCGCTTTGCGATTGACGACGGGCGATGCGCGAGCGGTTGCCTTCCCCCGCGCGGTAGTGTCGATCGATAAACCGTGACCACTCTTTGACGCTGCGTTCCCGTCCCGCTAAAAAGTCATCCACCATTTGCGTCATCGCTTTGCCGAACGCGCCCAACTGCGCCACGTTCATGACGTTCCCCGCCTGGGACTGCGCCACGACTTCCGGCGCATGCGGCAAGATGCCGCCGAGATGTTCCGGCTGCATCTGATCGGCCATTTCTTCCGCCGTCAAATACCCCGGCGTCTGCGCATTATGAAAATTATTGAAAATCACCGCGTAATGAAACATCCGATCTTCATGCATATAGTGCATGACGCGGTCGGTATCTCGCAACGACACCCAGGTCGGTTCCACGACGAGAAAAATCCGATCCGCCATCGCAAGCGTGTACATGAGCCCTTTACCGATGCCCGCCGGACTGTCGACCAAGAGGTAATCATAGCGGTCGCGCAAATCTTCCAACACGGTCAGTACCGCATCGCCTTCGAGCTCTTCCCAGCGATAGCGTTGGCTGGCCGGCATGAAATCGAGATTCGGCGCGATATGTAAAATCGCATCTTCTTCAAAGCAACGTCCCGTTGCGACATCAAAGATATCAAACAGCACGCGGTCTTCGACGCCCAACACCAGATCGAGATCGCGCAGCCCCATGTCGCCGTCCAACAGCAACACGCGTTGGCCGCGTTCCGCCAGTGCCGCGCCGAATGTCGCGGTGACTACGGTCTTACCGACACCGCCCTTGCCGGATGCCAGTGTGATGATTTGCCCCATTTATCCGTTTCCTTTCTATGGTTTCGCTGTCGGAATGTGAAAATACGCATCCAACATTTGTTTGACAATCGGCGCCGCCGACTCAATCCCGTAGCCGGCGTGTTCCACCAATACCACAATTACAATTTGCGGATGGTCGTACGGCGCAAATGCCGCAAACCACGCGTGATCCGGACCGTCGCCCGTTTCCGCCGTCGCGGTTTTGCCGCCGACTTCAATCGGATAACCGTGAAACAAAGCGCCCGCGGTGCCGCCTTCCTGCGTGACCGCCCACATGGAACGTTTCACGGTATCGAGTACCGATTTCGGAACGACAAGCCGTCCCGCCACTTGCGGCTGATGGATTTGGTACGGCGAGCCGTCCAAATGATTGATGCGACTCACGAGGTACGGTTTGTACCGCGTGCCGCCGTTGGCAATCTGACTGACGACGGAGGCCATTTGCAGCGGCGTCGCCAAGTTAAAACTTTGACCGATCGCGGCGTCAAATGTTTCGCCTAAATACCAGTCGTCATGAAACACTTCTTTTTTATACTGTTCGGTCGCTACCAGTCCGGACGCTTCTCCGTATAAATCAATGCCGGTCGCTTCGCCCAAACCGAACGCGCGCGCCATCTCGGAAATCCGGTCGATGCCCAGACGGTTGCCCAATTCGTAGAAGTAAACGTTATCCGATTTGGCCATGGCCTCCTGGAAATTAATCCAGCCGAACGCTTCGCCTGCCGCATTGCGTTTATCAATCAGCCAGTGCCGACCGTTATCGTAAATCCGTTCTTCCGGCGTGACGACTTTCGCGTTGAGCGCCGCGGTGCCGGTGATTACCTTAAAGATGGAGCCCGGCGGATAGGTACCCGAGACCACGCGATCATCAAACGGACGCAAACTGTTTTCATTGAGATCTTGCCATTCTTTCGCCGAGATGCCGACCGCAAACGAATTCGGATTAAACGACGGCCAGTTGGCCATCGCCAATACCGCGCCCGTATTCGGATCGAGCGCGACGGCCGCTACCCCTGTCGGCCAAATATGCGACTTCGCAAGCTCGGACAGATGCTCTGAAATCGCCGCTTCCGTCGCCCTCTGCAACGGTAAATCTAAGGTCAGACGTAAATTATGACCGGGCGTAATCGGCGCTTCCTCAATATTTTTGACCGGCCGCCCCGTGGCGTCGACTTCCACCTGCCGACCGCCGGTTTCCCCCTGCAGCAGATCGTTGTAATATAATTCCAAGCCGGCGCGACCGACAATCGTTCCGGGCGCAAATTCGCTGCCGTCGGGTTTGCGATCTTCCTGACCGGCTTCACCGACGTAACCGATGACGTTCGCCGCCAACGATCCGTACGGATAGTAACGCAACGGTTGTACCTCGATCGTCACGCCGGGATACTCGGCGCGGTACTCTTCAATTTTCGCCACGATATCGGGACCGATATCCACTTTAATCGGAACCGGTCCGAACGACGTGCCGTGGTCTTTGATTTTCTTTTGAATGTCCGCCGGCGTCATTTGCAACACATTTGCCAAGCGCGCTTCCAGCGCCGCATCCATCGGTTTTTGCTGCGGCGTATACGAAACGATATAGACCGGCCGCGAGCCGACGATAATTTCGCCGTTGCGATCGAGCAAGACGCCGCGCGTCGCCTGAATGGTCATTTGCCGAATGCGGTTGCCATCCGCGAGCTCTCGGTAATGCTCCCCGTCGATCAGCTGCAACACGAACAGGCGCAGCACGAGCAACATAAAAAGACCCGCGATGACGTAAATAAACGAATTGTACCGACGATCGGTAACTTTCTTATATAAACTTTCCAGCATGTCAATCTCCTTGGCGGCGCGGCCGCAAAAGCGGATGCAGCGCCAGGGCCAACAGCGCGTTCAAAAGCGCCTGCGGCAACGCTACGCCGAGGAAGCTTCGCGTAATATTAATCGGTATGCCCCCCAGCCACCAAATGCAATAGTATACAAGCGCCGCGAAAAGACTTGCCACAAGCACCGCGAGAAACGACATTTCCCAACGGATCTGAAAGCGCGACCAGGCGAGCCACAGCGGTAAAACGAGCAGCAAGTATCCCGCCAGATGCGGACCGAAAAAATTGGCGGCCAGCACATCGGCGATCACTCCCGCCAAGGCAGCGACCCAAATACCGTGCCGCGGTCCGTAAAAAAGCGTAATCAGGGCAACCGCTACCAGCCAAAGATCGGGGCGTACTTCCGCCTGCCACCAAAACGGCAGCACGACCGTCTGCAGGAAAAAAATAAGCAGCGCGCTTACCCACCAGCGGGTCGTCGTCATCCCTTGACTCCTTCCTGCGGCGCGTCAGGAACCAAATTCGGCATCTGCTCAAGCGGCACGGCCGCGGTAGAGGCATTCAAAATTACCAGAACTTCTTCCAATTTGGTGAAATCAACGGCCGGGGTCAAGACAGCGCGTTTTACGACACCCGAAGGATCCGGCACGATTTCTTTCACCGTACCGATCAAAAGTCCCTTGGGATACAATCCGCCGTAACCCGATGTCACAACCGCATCGCCCACCACGATATCGCCCTCTTTGACGATATCAATCATTTCCGGATGCGCCACGTCGTTACCGTTGCCGGAGACGAGCGCCGCTACGCGCGACTGCGGGCGCTGCACGATGCCGCCCACCGCGGTGCGGGGATCTAAAATAAATTGGATCCGCGCCGAATGCGGATACACATCGCTGACAAATCCGACCACGCCTTGCGGTAACATCACCGCCATATATTTCGTCAAACCTTCCGCTTGGCCGCGGTCGATTACCGCGCTTTGCGTCCAGCCGCCGTCATCACGAGTAATCACGCGCGCGGCCAGCACCTGGTATTGCGGATAGGTCGCTTCAAATTGCAACAGACCGCGCAGGCGCTCATTTTCCGCGATCATTTCACGGTGCGCCGTCAATGCGCCGCGCAACGCGTCATTTTCCGCCCGCAGCTGATGCAACTCCGCATAACCTGTTACCGCTCCGCGCAAGATGGTCGCGCCGGCAAGCACCTCCTGCGCCACACGCGCCGTTCCGTATTCAAACGGCGTCGCAGCCGCGACCAGCGGTTGCGTGACAAAAGGCACCGCCTCACGGTGCCGCCATGCCCAACCGACCAAACCGATCAAAAGCAAGATGGCAACCGCCCAAATCAGCGTGCGTCGTTCCATTCCCCGCACTATTCATTCCTCCCCACGTTGCCACCGACTAATAAATACGGCCATTCCGCACGCCGATTCAGCGCCAACATACTGCCTCGCGCCACGGTGCCGAACGGCTCTTTCGCGACCTGCACGGGAATGCCGATCGTTTCCGAAAGCGCCAAATCAAATCCTTTAAGCAAGGCCGAGCCGCCGGTCAGGCGTACGCCGTTTTCTAAAAGATCCGCCTGCGCCTGCGCGGAAAGTCCGCGCACCAAACGGCGGAAACGTTGCAACCAGACATTTGTCACCTCACGCACGAGCGGCAATAACTCCGTCGAGGTCACGGTAAACTCTGTCAATGTGCCGTCAGCCAACAATCGTCCCGTGCATTCCTGCTGCGTTTCACCGACGCTCGGCACGCAGACCGCCACTTCACGCACGAGGGTTTGAATCGTAGCGGGCTCCACCATCACTCCGTAGGTTTCGCGCAAGTACGCCCGCAGCGCCGCGCTCAAAGCACGACCGCCGGCCGGCAAATAGTCGTTAGCGAGATAGCCGCCGCCGGAAAGCGCGGTCAGCGTAAATCCTGCGCCGCAATCCGCCGCAACGACCGCTTCCGCCCGTAACGGATCCCAACCGGTACCTATCGCCGTCGCCGCACCGCGATCCACCAGCAGCGTTTCCAATACGCCCGCTTTGCGCGTCGTGTGCAGCCATGCCCGGGCCGCCACCTGCGATGCCAGCGAGGGTACCGCAAGACACACGGTCGGCCGCGTCACGGCGCCGCGTTGCACTTTATCCAAAATCGATTGTAACAGTAATTGCGCGGCGGCCTGTTGCGCCACGACGCCGCCCGCGAACGGTCGCACCGCGACAAGACCGCGCGGCTCCGCGCGCAAGCGAATCGCCGCTTCCGTTCCGACAGCGACGACCTCGCCCTGCGTGGTTACCGCCGCCAGCGACGGCTCGGATATTTCCTGCTGAGCATCCGCCACCACCACACGTGTATATAACGAGCCCGGGTCGATCCCGACCAGCAGACTGCGCATTGAAATTCGTTTCATCTCTTCACTCCGTCACGATTATTATTTTCTTAATCGCCTATCTTGTTATTTTAACATATTTCCTATAGTAGCGCGCACCGGAAAACGCACGCCGGCAATGCTTTTACCAATGCTTAATCTCTTTTTGCGTGCGCTTAATACAGTTTATGCTAAAATGAAACTGATCTGTTTTATTTCTGTTTTGTTTTTAAGGAGGTTTCATGGATAAAAAGAAAAAGCGCTGGGTGATCGGCGCCATCATCCTTTTATGTATTGTATTTGCTGTTTTTTTACAACCTTCACGTCCTGCCAAAAAGGCGGTCAGCACCGGTGACGGTTACGTGGCTGTGATCCGCGTCGAAGGTCCGATCGTCGGCGCGGCCGATATACCGTCCAACCTTTTCAGCGGCGGCACAACGGCCTCCTCGGGCCGACTCATGAAAGAAATTCGCCAAGCGGCCGCGGACCCCGCCGCCAAAGCGGTCTTGCTGCGTATTAACAGCCCCGGCGGTTCGGCCACCGCGTCGCAGGAAATCGGCGACGAAATCGATCGGCTGAAAGCAAGCGGTAAACCGGTGGTCGTTTCGATGGGCGACATGTGCGCGTCGGGCGGGTACTGGCTCGCCGCGAAAGGCGATCGGGTGTTTGCCAACCCGTCCTCGATGACAGGCAGTATCGGCGTGTACATCGGCTATACAAATTATGAAGAATTGATGGGTAAACTCGGTATCAACAATGATAAAATCAAATCCGGCGCGCACAAAGATATTCTCTCGCCGGACCGTCCGATGACGCCGGAAGAACGCGCCCTCGTGCAAGGCATGGTCGATGACATTTATGAACAATTCGTAGACGTCGTCGCCACCGGCCGGCAGATGGATCCGCAACAGGTTCGCGAACTGGCCGACGGACGTATTTTCACGGGCCGTCAGGCGCAGGCCGCCGGTCTCGTGGACGCGATGGGCAATTACTATGACGCGCTCGATTATACGGCCAACCTCGTCGGCTTGCCCGCGACGGACGTGCCCACGCACGAATACGACGACGCTTCGGTTTCCTGGCAACGTCTCTTCGGCGCGGAGCTCCGCAGCGCGTTTCGTGAAAGCATCGGAAGCTTAGCTCGTCGCGAAGGCGGAAGTGCTCGCACCGAATGGGAGGCGCCCCATGCTCAGTAACGCGTTGGAACTTCTCTATGATGTGATCACTCGGCCGCAATGGGCGTTTTATCGTATCACCCATACCGATGCCCGAGGCGAAGCCGTCATCGTGTTTATTCTGAGCACGCTGATCACTTCGCTCGCTTCGGTCGGGCTGATGCCGAACGCCTTGGGCGCCGCGTTTGCCGTCTCGCTCATCGGCGGGATATTGTACTTTGCGCTCGGCGGCGCTCTCATGCATTTCTGCGCGTCTCTTTTGGGAGGCGTTGGGACTGTGCAAGGGCTCTTGCAGGCCTTGCCGTTTGCGTTGTTTCCCAATGCCCTGACGGCCTTGGGCGTGATCCTTAATTTCTTGCCGGCGGCCGTCAATGCACCGCTGTTTGACGCGCTCACGTTGGTGGTGACGTGCTGGACGATCTTCCTATTGGTCACGGCGCTGCAAAAAAATTACGGAATCAGTCTCGGGCGTGCCGTCTGCACCTTACTGTTTCCGTTTATCGGCTTTTTACTTTTGGTCACCTTCCTGATCGTTGCTTTCTTCTGGTTATTTCTCGCGAATATGCCGATGTGGTCGGGGGCGCTGGAAGAGCTCGGCCGCTTTTAGCGAGACCTGCTATTTTCGCACATCCATATTTACGCAATAAAAAACTGCCATATGGCAGTTTTTTATTTTTTACTCATTTTGCGCATTATTTTTATCATCTGACTCCGCGCCGGAAAACGTATCGCTTTCCTGCAGTACTCGTTTTAAAATTTTTCCCGTACTGTTTTTCGGGAGCGCATCCAAAACGACGTATTTGCGCGGCAATTTGAACGCGGCAAGACGTTGCGCCAAATATTTGCGCAAGGCCTGCGTATCGAGTTCCGCGTCTTCGTGCAACACGATGTACGCGCACACGAATTGTCCGCGCAAGCCGTCGGGATGACCGACCACCGCGACTTCCGCCACGCCCGGGTACCGATAGATTTCGTCTTCCACTTCGCGCGGGTACACATTTTCCCCGTTGACGATAATCATATCTTTGGAGCGGTCGACGATGTAGATATACTCGTCTTCATCCATATAGGCGAGATCACCCGTATGCAACCAGCCGTCCTGCAAGGCTTCCGCCGTCGCTTCGGGTAAATGCCAATATCCCTGCATGACGTTGGCGCCCTGCACTAAAAGTTCACCGATCGTGCCCGGCTCATACGTCGTCGCGTCATACCCGTTAATTTTAACGCGCACGCCCGGAAGCGCCGGACCGATCGAATAGTATTTATGTTTTTCTTCCGGATTGACCGCAACGACCGGCGATGCTTCCGAAAGCCCATAGCCTTCGATAATCGGCCGACCGTAAATTTCTTCGAATTTTTTCGCGACCGGTTCGGGCAAGCTGGCTCCACCCGAGACGAAAAGACGGACCGATTTCAACCGTTCGGGCGTGGCCAGGCGCACCAGCAGATGGTACAACGGCGGCACTAAGAACGATACCGTTACCGCGTACGTTTCGATCGCCTGCAAGATTTCGCCCGGACGGAACGTGTTGACGGGAACGACGCTGCCCCCTCGGATAAGCGGATTCATGACGCAAGTCGTCCAACCGAAACAATGGTACATCGGCAACACGCAAAGAACGTGATCCTCCGGCTCGTGCGGTAAAACCGCATTGAACTGCTTGACGTTTTCCGCCAGATTACGATGCGTGAGCATCGCGCCCTTGGGTCGACCGGTCGTGCCCGACGTGTAAATGAACGTAGTCACATCCGTGTCTTCCCGTTGCGTTTCCGCGGGAACGCATTCCGCTGCGGCGATGCCCTGCGCTTCTTCGACAAACGTCGCCACCAAAAGCAACGGCGCCGCCGTGTGCAATTCTTTGTGCGCGACCAACAACACCAAGCCCGCGTCTTTGGCGATATAGTCCACTTCCGCTTCGGTCAACATGCAGTTGATCGGGACGACGATCGCGCCCAGACTGACGATCGCGAAGTAAATGTAAATAAACGCGGGGCTGTTCTGTTCATACAAACCGACACGATCGCCTCGCTTCACGCCCTTTTTGTGCAGGACGGTGCGATACCGCGCGATGTGTTCTTTCAATTGGCCATACGTGACATTTTCGGGACCGCGAATGGCGATACTCTCCGGATTATGACCGGTGATCAGTTCATCCAGTAACATGGTTTCCTCCTTGGCCGAAATCTCGGCAGCTCATTTCTTATATTCTACATGAAATTTTTAATTATGGGCAAAAAAAAAGACACCGTCGTGTCGAATAAATAAACTGGCGGAGCGGGTGGGATTCGAACCCACGCACGGGGTAAACCGTCTAACGATTTAGCAAACCGTCCTCTTCAGCCTCTTGAGTACCGCTCCGAGTAAAAGCTTCCACTATTTTACGTAAAATTCGTCTTTTTGTCAAGGAAAATTGACGTCATGACATCTTTATCGTCTGTAGGAAAGCCGCGCGACAAACGGAATTTTACGCAATAAAAAAGAGACGCACGGTCTCTTTTTCAAATGGTGGGCGATGACAGGATCGAACTGCCGACATCCTGCTTGTAAGGCAGGCGCTCTCCCAGCTGAGCTAATCGCCCAGATTGGTGACCCGTGGGGGATTCGAACCCCCGATACCGCCGTGAAAGGGCGGTGTCTTAACCACTTGACCAACGGGCCTTCTGGCTCCCTGAGTAGGACTCGAACCTACGACCGATCGGTTAACAGCCGATTGCTCTACCAACTGAGCTATCAGGGAATATAACAAGAGTTATTATAGCCGATGAAATAAAAAAAAGCAAGCGCGGTTTTGCGCTTGCTTTTTTTGCGTCTCGGTATCCGCTGTGACGCGTTACGCGGACACGCGCGGTCGATGCGTCGGTATGCGCTGATAAGGAAATTTCGCCAGCACGCGGTCCGTCATTTCTTTAACCACCGCTCGCGGTGTATTCAAAACGGATTCTTCCGCCGTGTCGCTGTACCTGCTTTGCCACAACTGAAACTCATCGTTCGGTCGGTAATACGCATACACGCGCAACTCACCGAACGTGGTAGTCCACCAGTCGCCGTTCCAATCCGTGCGTGTAAATTGCGCCAAACGCACCAACTCCGAACCGATGACGATATCCGCATCGTAAGTCTCGGCGACGGCGGCAAAGTCGTGGCGCGTAAACGGCATTGTCGTTTGCGGCCCATTCGTTATTTCATAGTACGGATAGCGAAACGGTTCCGCCAAACGTCGTTCCACATAGGTGCCGAGTTCCGCATGTCGTTCCGCCGTTGCCGTCGGCAGAATAACGACTTTCTCCGCCGCAATCGGTTCGGCGGCAAACACCGACAGCACGCCGATGAAAACGCAAATTACAAGCAAGTACCACTGCCGTTTGTTTCCCATATTGCGCCTCCCTATTCCCCCGCGGGCAGCGCCCGTGCGCTATCCAGTGACCGCGTGACCAGCGCCGCCTCCGGTAAAACCTCCGCGCTGATTTTATGAAAGCGGAAATGCCGAATACTGATGATTTCGTCCGCGCCTTTGCTGCCGAGCCGCGTCAAATCGCCGCGACCGTCTTTTGTCTGCGGCGGTAAGTACAAGGTATCGCCGCGAATCACGGCCGGCAACGGTTCCACTTCGGCGATGCGCACCGCCGGGTCACGGTACACTACGCCGAATTCGCAGCGCACCGCAAATTCGCGTGCATTCAGTCGTTGATACGGCGCGAGCGCCATCGTGCAAACGTAACGTTCCCCGCTTTGCGGTTCGACCCCCGTCGCCTGCCAGGTGCCGTACCATGTTTGCGCGGTTCGTTCCGCATACCACAGGAACCCGTGCCAGCCCGCCCAAACCAAAAGCGACACCAACGTCACCGCCAGCAGCGTCCGCCGTTTTTGCGCTCCGTTCAACCGAATAATTTTCGCTTCAGCTCCCGCCAGTACAAAATGATTCCCGTCACAACCGGCGTCAGCACCGGCAAAATATTCATCACATAATTGCCGAAATTGGCGATATGCGCTTCATACATGCCCAGCAGGCAAAACGGACATGCTTCCGCCGTGCGGCAACTCAGCAGTAATATGAGCGCCGCAAGCATTGTAATTTTTTGTGCGCGTCGCATGGTATCTTTCGTTATCTCCCTGTGAAATAATCTACACCGGCCTGGAAAATTTTCTGTTTTTTCTGTCCGATAATATTTTTCGCTACATACGGACCACAGCGTTCGCTGTGACCCATCTTGCCCAAAATTCGTCCGTTCGGACTGAGCAGGCCTTCAATCGCCGCGACCGATCCGTTCGGGTTCGCCGGCATCGTTTCGTGGACGCTGCCCCATTCATCGCAATATTGCGTCGCGATCTGACCGTTCGCCGCCAAGGCCTGTACAACGTCCGGCGCCGCGTATAAACGTCCTTCACCGTGACTGAACGGAATGCGATGGAGTTCGCCCGGTTCAAAATACATGAGCCACGGGGATTTCGTCGAGACGATCTTCGTCATCGCGTAGTGCGAAATGTGACGCCCGATGGTATTGTAGGTGAGCGTCGGCGCGCTCGGCGCCAATTCGCGGATTTCTCCATACGGCAGCAGGCCGAGTTTGATCAACGCCTGGAAACCGTTGCAGATGCCCAAAATCAAACCGTCACGATGCGTCAGAAGATCGTTCACCGCTTCAGCCAATGCCGGATGACGGAACAGCGCGGCGATAAATTTACCCGAACCGTCCGGTTCATCGCCGGCGGAAAATCCGCCCGGAAATGCCAAAATTTGTGTCGTTTCCACCGCTTTGACAAGCGCTTCCACCGATTCATTCAGCGCCTGCGGCGTCAGGTTGCGCACGACGACGGTCGACACATTGGCGCCCGCATGTTCAAACGCGCGGGCCGTATCCACTTCGCAGTTCGTACCCGGCATCACCGGAATGACGACCTGCGGCGTGCCGATAGTAATCTGCGCGCGGCGTGTCGGATTGCCCGCCACCGGCGAAACGGGATACAGCGGTGCCGGTTGAAGCGTTTTCGTCGGGAATACTTTTTCCAGCGGCTCTTCCCAGCGCGCCTGCAATTCATCGAGCGATAAAGTAACGCCGGCAAGAGAAATGCTGTCACCGGCGGTTGCGCCGATGATCGTAATATGCTCGTCAAGCGCCCATTGTTCCGCGACCTCTCTGTCCAATTCGACCAGCCATGAACCCGGCCGCGCCGCGAACCATTCTGTCGGAGTGAGAGCATCACTCAACCTTGCGCCGATATGGTTACCGAACGCCGCTTTCGCGCACGCGGCCGCAAGACCGCCCGCATCAACCGCCTGCGCGCTTTTCAGCAAACCTTTCTCCGCCGCCGCGAACAATCGATCCGCGTGATCGATAAAGACCTCAAAGTCCGGCATGGCGTATTCATCCACCGGCGTTTCGAGCAAGACCAACGCGTGCTCGCGTCCCTTCCATTCGGGACTGACAATATGCGTCGCATCGCCCGGCGCCACCGCGAACGAAATCAGCGTCGGCGGCACATGCAAATCAAGGAAGCTGCCGCTCATCGAATCTTTGCCGCCGATCGCGCCGACTTCCAGTTCCGACTGCGCGACAAACGCGCCCAACAGCGCCGCGACCGGTTTACCCCAGGAGGTCGTGTCGCCTAATTTTTCAAAATATTCCTGCAAGGATAAATAGGCACGTTTCCAGTTGCCGCCCAGTGCCGCGATTTTCGCCAGCGACTGCAGCACGGCGAACAGACCGCCGTGGAACGGACTCCACGACGCCAAGTACGGATCAAACGCGTGGGTCATGATGCTCACGGTTGACGTTTCCCCGTGACGCAGCGGAATTTTTGCGACCATGCCGTCGACCGGCGTGCACATGCGCGCGCCTCCGTACGGCATCAACACCGTGCCCGCGCCGATCGTCCCGTCAAATCGTTCGCCCAAACCGCGCTGCGAAGCGACATTCAAATCACCGAGCGTTTGCGCCCAAGCGGCGCGCACATCCGTCACCGGTTGCGGCGTAAAATAATTTTCTTCGGCCGGCGCCGTGATGACGGCGGCGCTGGCTCGACTGGCGCCGTTGGTGTCGAGGAACGAGCGCTCCAAATTGACGATGGTTTCACCGCGCCACTGCATCATCAGGCGACGCTCTTTCGTGACGACCGCAATCGGCGTCGCTTCCAGATTTTCTTCATCCGCATAGCGACAGAACTCATCCGCATCGTCCGCGGCGACGACCACTGCCATACGTTCCTGCGATTCGGACAGCGCTAATTCCGTGCCGTCCAATCCTTCATATTTTTTCGGTACGGCATCCAAATTAATCGTCAAGCCGTCCGCCAATTCGCCGACGGCGACCGCCACGCCGCCCGCGCCGAAATCGTTGCAGCGGCGAATCAGGCGCGAGGCCTCCGGACGCCGGAATAGGCATTGTAATTTACGTTCCGTCGGCGCGTTACCTTTTTGCACTTCCGCGCCCGCTGTGGTTAATGAACTTTCCGTATGTTCTTTGGAAGAACCGGTCGCACCGCCGATGCCGTCACGACCGGTACGGCCGCCAACCAGCAACACGATATCGCCCGGTTCCGGCACGCGACGAACGACCTGATCCGCCGGCACCGCGCCGACGACCGCGCCGACTTCCATGCGTTTGGCGACGTAACCGGGGTGGTAGTATTCACGTACCTGACCGGTCGCGAGACCGATCTGGTTGCCGTAGGAACTGTAACCGGCCGCCGCTTGCGTCGTAATCGTGCGCTGCGGCAATTTCCCGGTAAGCGTTTCCGAAAACGGCGTGCGCGGATCTCCGCTGCCCGTCACGCGCATCGCCTGGTAAACGTACGCGCGCCCGCTCAAGGGATCGCGAATGCAGCCGCCCAAACAGGTGGCCGCCCCGCCGAACGGTTCAATTTCCGTCGGGTGGTTGTGCGTTTCGTTCTTAAAGAGCAGCAGCCATTCTTCCGTGCCCTTTTGGGTTTTGACCGGAATCTTGATCGTGCAGGCGTTGATTTCTTCCGACTCGTCCAACTCCTGCAAAAGTCCCTGCGCGCGCAATGACTTCACGGCAATCGTCGCCAGATCCATCAGCGATTGCGGCCGCGGGTTTTCGCTGTACAAGCCGCTGTGCACTTCACTGTACCAGTCGTACGCTTCGACGATCGGCTCGGTAAAGTGACCCGCCTCGATATCGACATGCGTCAGTTCCGTTCCGAAGGTCGTATGGCGACAATGATCGGACCAGTACGTATCCAAGACGCGCAATTCGGTCAGCGTCGGATCGCGATCTACCTGATCGCGAAAATATTCCTGCACGACCGCCAGATCCGCTTCATCCATGGCCAAACCGTACCGTGTAAGCATTGCTAAAAGTTCCGGCCGCGTCGCGGAAATAAATCCCTCCAATACCGGTACCGGTTGCGGTTGATGCGCCGGCGCGATGAGTTCCCGCGGCATTTCCCAAGCCGCTTCGCGCGCTTCGATCGGGTTGATCACGTATTCTTTCAATTTAACGATGTCGACCGGTCGATCAATACCAGTGACGACATATACCGTCGCATACGCTACGCGCGCATCGACGCTCGGATCCAGCAAGCGCAGACATTGCTCCGCCGAATCGGCGCGCTGGTCATATTGACCGGGCAATAACTCGACGGCAAAGGCCGTTTCCTGCGGACCGATTTGCAAATGTTCCGTCCATGTATCCACGGGAGGTTCCGCAAAAATCGTCGTCATCGCGCGAGCAAACAGTTCCTCACTGACACCTTCCACGGTGTATCGGTGCCAAACCTGCACACCGGTTAACGACGTCAGCCCCAGTTGCTCGCGCCATTCCCGTAAAAGACGTTGCGCCGTGTCGGCCAGCGCCGCTTTTTTGGCGACAAAAACTCGTTGTAACATAGGTTCCTCCCTCATAATACCGCGCGCCGAGCGGCGCGGATTATCCGCAATTGACTGAGTTTATTCTACCATTACAGGCCGGATTTTTCCATATTTATAGCGTACGAAAACATCTTTATTTAGAAAAGAATTCGCCGCGTATCGTATTTATATTTGAACATAAATTCAATCGTTCGGATTTTATCCGGCATTTTTTTGCTAAATAAAAAAAAGATGCGCATTCACGCATCTTTTTTCGTCTCGTTTGCTTTTGCCGCTGCCGTCGCCTTGTTTTCATTTCGCAGCGCGTGCACGCGGACGCGACGAACGCCGCGATACGCGGGCATTTCTCCGGGCAGCCGTTCCCAATAGCCGCGCGGGCGTCGACGCCACAAGCGATGCCGCTGCTTGCGCAAGGGCCGATGCCATGCGCTGTACGCCGCCGCAAGCAATCGACGCAAACGCAACGGCAAATAAACGGCGCCGAAACGTTCGTATTCCCACGAAAACTGCTCTTCAATCGGATCGACCTGGTAATGATGCCGATGACCGTACATCGCGCTCTCCAAACCGCGCGGCGAAAATTCCAGCATCGCGCTTGTCCAAGGCGAACGTCCCGGGTTCTCCGCGATCCACGCCTTCCAAAGTTCGCGCACCGCCGTGTCGGCCGCCGCCATTTGCAACCACAGATCTTCTTCCGAGCCGCCCGTCCGCCAAACGGAATCCGTCCAGTAGACATACTCCGCGCGCGTTTTCGGGCGGTAATAAAAATAATGAAGCGGCTCAGTCGCCATGAGCGTTCGCCAAACGACGCGTCCCCACGGCTCTTTAATCAGCGCCGTTATCGCCTGCATTACGTCGGCGTACGCCGCCTGCATTTGTTCGTTCACGCTGCTTCCTTTCTCAGCGGTGATCCCGCCATGGTGTCATATATCGTTGCCACTGCGCCAACAACGCCTGGACAATTAATCCCGCTACACACAACACAAAGATGCACGCCAGCAGCGGCGCGGTCAGCATCAGATCCCCGAAATGCAAAATCAGCGCGCCGATGCCCGTCTGCGCCGCGATCATTTCCGCCGCGACCACGAGCACGAGCGCCGTGCCGCAACCGAGTTGCAAGCCTGCGAACAATTCCGGCAGCACCGCCGGCAACGCGACGGTACGCAAATATCGCCCGCGGCTCACGGGATACATCGCGGCGACTTCGCGGTAAAGGCGCGGCAAACGCACCAATCCCGCCATCGTGTTGATAAATACCGGGAAAAAGACACCGAGCGCAATCAGCACATATTTCGGCAATTCACCGATGCCGAGCCAGAGCACGAAAAGCGGCAAAATGGCAATTTTCGGCAAGGGATAAAAGAAATAAATATACGGTTCGATCAAGCGTCGAAACGTCAGCGAAAGTTCGCCCGCGAGCGCCAACAACAACGCCGCAAGACCGCCCGCGATCACGCCGACCAGCCAGCGTAGCGCGCTCGCTGCCAGCGCCGGTCCCAACGTGCCGTTTTGCACCAACGCCGCCAATGCGCTCGCGATTTGCGACGGCGCGGGGAGATATACCGGTGAAATCCACCCCTGACGCACGCTCCACTCCCACAGACCGAGCAGCAGCAACACGCCCGCCAGCGCCCACCAGCGTGCGAAACCGCTGTCTCTTGGCGCCAAACGGTACCGTACTTCGCGTTCAGTCGTCATGGCGACCTCCCTGCGTCAACGCCGCCGTGGCGCCCGCTTTAATTTCCTGCCAAATGGTTTCTTCCAACGCCGCCAACTGCGTCCGCGCGCTGAGCTGATGCCGTTCCTTGCGCGGTATATCCACCGTCAAACATTCCACAATGCGGCCGGGGCGCGGCGAAAACACCCAAATCACATCGGCGAGCCGCACCGCCTCGGCGATGTTGTGCGTGACATACAAGGTTGCCGGACGCAATTCTTCCCAGTATTGCACCAAATCATCTTCCAACAGCCGACGCGTCTGCGCGTCGAGCGCGGAAAACGGTTCATCCATTAATAATAAATCCGGCTCGGTCACCAGTGCGCGCGCGATCCCGACGCGTTGCCGCATGCCGCCCGAAAGCGAACCCGGATACGCATCCGCGAATTCGCTCAACTGCATGCGCGCCAACTTTTGCGCTACCCGTTCGGTAATCTCCTGCTGAGAAAACTCGCGATCCTGCAAACTGAACGCCACATTGTCCGCGACGGTCAGCCAGGGAAACAAACCGCCCTGCTGAAACACCATCGCCGTCTGCGGTTGCTTTTCCGCGCCGCGCCAGTACAAACGTCCCGATGTCGGCAACAACAATCCCGCCGCCAAGTATAAAAGCGTCGATTTGCCGCAACCGGAAGGGCCGATCAGCGCCACGAATTCTCCCGGCGCGACCGTTTTGGTAAGCGGCGCCAGCGCTTGGATCTGCACGCCGTTTTTCTCCGTATAGGTCTTCGTGACCGCGTCCAAACAAAATTCCATATTATTCAAACAGGGCGGTCTGCTCGTAGTGCTGCTGCGCGTTTTTCTCCGCGCCGAACACCCGCTCCATGGCACTTTGCGTGATGAGTACCGTGCCTTCCGATTTACGGGTTTCCGTCGCCGTAAAAATCGGCTCCACCAACGTTCCGTCCGGCCTGCGATAGCCGCCCGCATAGTGGCGCAACGTGGATGCGGGCACTTCCCAACGCACCGCCGCCTCCATCAAAGTCATAACTTCCGTCAACGCATCCTGCATATCCGCCCTCCTTTCTGTTCGGTCTCATTATAGCACGGCGCCGCCGTCGTCTTGCCACGCGATCGCCTCATGCAAAGCCAGTGAATAAATGATTTTTTTCACGACCGGCCGCTGCCAAATGCGCGTGGCCGCATGGGCGTATAAATCGAGTTGGCGATGGTAGCGCTCATAGAGTACATTGGCCGTATCCACGCGATCGGTTTTATAATCCAAAATCGCAAGATCGCCGCTGGCCGTCGCGTACAGGCAGTCGATCACGCCCTGTAAAAACACTTCATCATCGCCCGCCGGCACGCCGAGCGCCACCGATGCCGGCAACAACATCCCGAACGGACATTCTCGCAACACAAACGATGATTGGCGAATCTCAGCCGCCGTGTCGCAGGTTAACCACAAGTCGAGATCACGACGATGGGCCAACTTCGCTTCGGCCGGCGTTATTTTTTGCGCCTGCTGAAGTTGGTCGAGATACGCCTGCGCCGTCGTGGTACCGTCGCCCGCGCCGATTTCGGCCAAAATGCGATGCATGAGCGTTCCGTAACGCGCCCCGCCGTCCGGCCGCATGTCCGGCGTGACAAATTGCGGCGGACGCACCCAAGCGTCATTTATTATTTCGCTTTCCGCCGCGGCATCTTCCTCGGTCGCTACTAAACGCACCGCTTTTGTCGCGGCCATCTCATCTGCCATCTGCGCCGGTTGCACCGTCAATATCGGCAACGGATAATCCGTCGCCGGTCGTTCCGTTTTTGGCAACGGCGGCAAGGCCGCCGTGATTTCACCCAAATGATGCGTTACTTCCGTCACGGTGACTTTCGCGGGGATCTGCGTGGCAAGCAGTTTGTCATATTGCCAAGAGAGACGTTCCGAGATTTCCGTCGGCAGCGGCGTGCCTGTCAATGTGCCTTGCCGCACGTTTTCCAAACGCGGATCCACCACCGTTGTGACCGCTTCGTTCCATGTCGGTGTCACCGTCTGCACATCCCAGCGTGGTAACGTCTCGTTTTCCAGATGCGGCCACAACCAGTCCAGGTAGGAACGCGCCGCTTCCGGAGCCACATGCGCGCCGGTCGGTGACGGTCCCGCGTAAAGATACAGTTTATCCCGCGCGCGCGTCATGGCCACGTACAAAAGCCGCTGCTCTTCCGCCAGCGTTTCCCGCCGCAAAATTTCACGCAACAAATGCCAGCGCACCGTCGGGTACGTCAGACGACGCTTCGCATCGTAGCGGGACAACCCGATCCCGTAACGACGATGCAATAAAAGACGCGCCTGCGTATCTTTCCGGTTAAACTCTTTGTCGATATTCGCCAAAAACACAACCGGAAATTCCAGCCCCTTGCTTTTGTGGATCGTCATAATGCGTACCGCGTCTTCGTTTTCGCCCATGGTCGACGGTACCGACAAATCCTGCTTCTGCCGCTGCAATTCTTCCAAATATTCCAAAAAGCGCGAGATCCCGCCGCCGGCCCCGTCATCAAACTCAACCGCGCGCGCGTACAAGGCTTCCAAGTTCGCGCGCCGTAACGATCCCGACGGCAAACCGCCGACGTACGCATGATACCCGCTTTCTTCGTAGATGCGCCGCACCAGCTGACCGATGCCGGCTTGACGCGCCAACAACTGCCAACCGATAAGCAAGGCGTAAAACGCTCCGACACGGCCGCGCTTTTCCTCATCGGTGAGGCGCGCAAGCCATGTGGGCAAAACATCCCACAGCGCCGGCGCTTCCTCATTGCGCAGCAGCGCCATTTCCGCCAGATCGCGTTCATCGCAACCGACGAGCGGCGAGCGCAACACGGCCGCCGCCTCCAAATCGCGTCGGGAATTATCGAGCCAACGCAAAAGCGAAAGCATGGTCTGCACTTCGGTCGCCGCAAAATAACCGCCGGCCTGCTCCGCGTACACGGGAATCCCCGCCGAACGCAACACTTCGACAAAAACATCAATCCTAGACGCGACCGAACGCATCAAAATCACCGCATCGCGCCAGCGGAACGGACGAAACGCGCCGTCGTTTTCCTGCACGACGGCCGTCTCGTGCAAATGCAACAACTCATCCGCGATCGCCTGCGCCTGCGCTTCCATCGCCGATAACGGCTCTTCCTCCGCGTCATCGTCGGCGGGCGGAATATCCGCCGCGTCCATGGTCGTTGCGTCATCGGAAGGCGTGACAAAGCGCACGCTGACGGAACCGCCGACCCAGTTTTCCGGCGCGTCGGTGATCGTCCGCCCGGGAATGAACGCCGCGTTTTCATCGTAAGAAAATTCGGCGGCGGGCGGTTGCATAATTCGGGCAAATACTTCATTCACCGCGTCCAACACGGTGCGATCGCTGCGAAAGTTTTCCCGTAAATCAATGCGGCGCGAAGGCGCCTGCGCGTCTCGTGAAAAACGTTCGTACTGACCGAGGAAAATAGTCGGATCCGCCAGCCGAAAACGATAAATACTTTGTTTGACGTCGCCCACCATGAACCGATTATCCGCGCGCGCGATCAGGCTTGCGATCAGTTCCTGCACGCCGTTCGTGTCCTGGTACTCGTCGACCATGATTTCATCGTACTCGCGGGCGAGTTCCCGCGCGATGTCCGACGGCAACAGCGCGTCCGGCGTAGATTCCGGCGCGAGCAACAGCGTGAGCGCGTAATGTTCCAAATCGCTGAAATCGATCAAACGCTCCGATTTTTTCCACGTCGCGTACGCGGCCGCGAACGTTTCCGTCACCTTGACGAGCGCCGCGACAAGCGGCGCGGTCGCTTGCAAATCTTCCCGCCAGGTCGCGGGCGCGGCGGCTAAAATACCTTCCGTCCAGCTTTTCAACCATGCTTTCCCGGCGTCGCGAATCTCTTTGGCCGCCGTCTTGGCCGCTTTCGCCGCCTCATCCTTCAGCTTGCCGCCCGGCCAACGCATCGGCGCGTAGGCCTGCGCCGCGTCATAAATCGCGTCCCAGTCTGCCCCGTCGCAAAGCGCCGTCGCGGTCGCGTAATCCGCCGCCAAAACCTCCCGCGCATTTTGCAGTTGCGGGTACAACGCCAATTCATCCAACGCGTCCTGTAATTGCGTTCGCCATTGCGTGACGCCCGCGCGCCACTCCTCCCAAAGCGGCGTCAGATCCGCCAAGTCCGCTTCGGCATACGGCGCGGCGAGCGCCTCTAACCACGCTTCGGGAAACGGCATGCTGCGGCTGTAGTCGTACAGTCGCAACACCGCGGCGCGCAGCTGCGCGTCATTCGTTTTTGTGCGGAAAAAATCCGCCAATTGCAAAAATTCCGGCGACGCCTCTTCATAGGCTTCAAACAACGTCTGCTCCAAGGCTTCCAGCCGCCCGAGCGCCAACTCCTGCTCGCCGCCCTGACGAAAGCCCGCGTCCAAATCCAAACGGTAAAAATATTGGCGAATGATTTGCTGGCAAAACGCGTGGATCGTTGAAATTTGCGCCGACCCCAGCAGCGCCAATTGCCGATCGATGTGCGCCGAAGGCGTCGTCGCGGCGGCCGCGGCGAGCGCCGTGCCGATGCGCGTACGCATCTCCTGCGCCGCCGCCCGCGTAAACGTCATGACGAGAATACGGGTGATGTCCGCGGGATCGTGCGGATCCAAAAGCCGTCGGATGATGCGTTCGACGAGCACCGCCGTTTTACCCGAACCTGCCGCGGCGGCGACCAAAAGATTTTGGCGACGACTCGTAATCGCCGCTTCCTGTTCAGTTGTCCATTGCATCGCCGGTCTCCTTTGCGACTGTCGCGGTCATTTTTTCCAGAGCTTCTTCATCATTCAAACTCGGCAAGTAGCGGTAGCGGTTGCCGGCAAGCGCCGGGTCAAACCCGCAAACCGCGCGGTACGGGCAGTACTTGCAGGCCACGGTGTTGCCTTGGCGATAGGGCATCACATCGATCCGTCCCGCTAAAATTTGCGCGCTGATTTGCGGCAAAAGCGTCGCTATATACGCGACAATCAACCGCATCGCGGCCGCGTTTTCCGCCTTGGCGTCTTTGCGCAGGCTGCCGTCTTTATTAATACGAATCGGCAAAAAGGAAATTTCCCCGCCGACTTCGCTGTCGATTTTTTCTAAAATTTCGCGTTCCGAAAGGAAATAACCCTGCGTCTGCAATTGCTGCTTGAGCGCTTTGCGGATCGTCGCGTCATCGCGCGGCGGCGCCTTCAAATCGGCGCGCTCATCCTGCACATACACATACATAATGCCCGCCGGCAGCGCTTCGCCGTCATCCCGCCGCAACGCCGCGTACAAGTACGTCGCCAGCTGCAAACGCAGACCGTAGTACAAATCGCCGAGCGAAATCTTCGTATCGCCCGTTTTATAATCGATGATCAGGTAGTACGTCTTTCCCGTTTCGGGATCGCGATAATAATCCAGTCGGTCGATCGTGCCGATCAACGTGAATTCCGTGTCGCCGATACTGCCGACCGGCAACATGAACATTTCTTCCAAGCCGGCGGTTTGGAACGCGCCGCGCTGCGACCATTCCGCCAGACGCGTCAACGTTTCCCGCAAAGTTCGATCCAGCTGTGTGCGGATGTACGAGTAAAACGGATTCGTCGCGAAGCGGTCATTTTGTACGCGCGGCGCGATAAGTTCCGCAATGGCCCGACTGCGATCGGTGATTTCCGCCGAATCGGCATCGCGAAATTCACGCGTCTCCGTCAGCAGTTCCGCGCCGAATTGGTGCAACGCCGCGTGCATGTACGAACCGTAATCCGCCGGGGTCAATTCGCCGCGCGCGGGTTCGTCCAAATGCAAACCGTAGCGCGCGAAAAAGCGGAACGGACAGGCGCGATACATTTCAAACGCGGTGACCGAGGCGTGAAACGTGCCTTGCGGCGCGTAGAGCTTACGGCTGAGCGCGGGACCTAACACCGCCGCCCGATTCGTGTAGAACAGACTGCGCGTCCACGCGTACGCCGCGCCTTCATGCGCCGGCTGTTGCATTGCCCAGTCGTACAGGCCGAACCATTCTTCCGCGGGCGATTCTTCGCGCAACGCCTGCGGCAATCCCGCCAAACTTTGGCGCGGTCGTACCCAGCCATCCCCCGGACAGGAGCTGACGGCCGGCTGAATGGAACCCGTCCAACCGAGCGCGACCAGGCGTCGCAGTAAAAAGGCCGGTTCCAACGCGGTGCCGTCTTCATCGGCGCGCGCGTAACTCAGATACAATTTTTCCTCGGCGCGTGTCCACGCCAAATATTGCCATTGCCGCTCCTGCAAAGCAAGCGTGACCGAGTCCGTACCGAAGGCCAGGTCCAGTTGCGCCAGTTCCGTACGATCACGATCCGACCACAGACTCAACGGTTGCGGACGCGCGGGAAAGACGCCTTCATTTTGGCCGAGCACAAACACCGCGCGCGCGTTGAGCGGATAGCCGCGGTCAATCGTCGTAAAAGTGACGTGATCGAGCGTCGGCGGAATCAACGCGTAACTCAACTCCGCGAGCAAATCCGTCCAAATGCGCGCCACATCTCGAGCCGGCCATACTTCTTCGCCGCCGACTTCGACCCATTCATCCAAAAGCGCGTAAATGCGTTGCAAGACCTGCTGGCGACTGCGATAAATTTCTTCCGTCAGATTTTCGCCCTGCGTTAATAATTCCGCTTCGAGCGGCAAGCGAGCCAGCAGATCATACATGACCAGCGCCACTTCACGTACGGTCGCCTTCGTTTTAAATACTTGCGCCAACGGCGCCAGCCATTCTTTAAGCGTCGCGCGTACGCCGTTGACCCGATCCCAGCGCGCCTGCTCGCGTTCCGTCACCGGCTCCGGCGCTTCCAGACGGCGAATGCGGCGATGCTGCCAAGGTTCCTCTTTGGTCCAGTCGCCGCGGCCGATCGCAAACTCGCGGCAATACATTTCAAGTTCTTCCACGTCGCGTGTCGCCACCGGCAGCAGTCCGGTTTTCAGCAAACGCAGCACCTGCGGCGTGGTGTAACCTTGCGCCGCCAAGGTCAGCGCCGCGCTTACAAAGACCGCCAGCGCGTCGTGGCGCATCGCCTGTCGACGATCCGTAAAATACGGAATCTCGTAGCGCTCAAACGTGCGGCGCAAGCGCTCCGTATACGCGTCATGATGCCGCAGCAAAACAATGATATCGCGGTAGCGGTACCCCTCTTCCCGCACAAGCCGCTGGATCTCGGTCGCCACGGCCGCCGTCTCTTCGTCACGACTCGCCGCTTCGGTGACGCGCAAGCCGGCGACGGGCGCATCGCTTGCTTCGCCGCGGGTCACTTTTTCGGCCGCCAAACCCAGCTGCGAATGCGGCCAACGCGGTGTGTCCGTCAAACCGATTTCGGTAATCTTCGCAAAGGCGTGATGCGCCGCTTCGTAAATTTTCCAGGAGCTGTGCCAAAGCGATGTCGGCGCCGTCGCCTGCAACGGATCTTCCGGCGGCAAAAGCAAGGTCATGACGGCGCGTTTCGCCCGCTTCATGACCGCCTCGACAATGGTCCAGTCGCGCGGCAGAAATTCGAGGAAGCCGTCCACCCAAATGGATGCTTCGGCAAGGTATTGCGACATTTCAATATCGCGCAACAGATTTTCCGTTTGCGCTTCATAATCGGGAAAATGCTCCGCGAGATATTCCTGATAGGCTTGCGCCAACAACGCCGTGTCCCGCAGTTTATTACCGAGCGCTGGCGTTGCTTCGGTCGCCGCCCGGCGCAAATCGTCCGGCTCTAATTGGTAATGACCCAATTCCTGCAGCTGGTGATCAAACACTTCGGTGAAATGCGGTTGCCGCGCCGCGCGGGCAAGCGTCGTAAACTTATCGCCGTGCGCAAGCAGTAAACGTCGCAAAATAATTTGGCGCCCGAGCACGGACAAGCCTTTGCCGCCCTGCGTGCCCTGCTCATCAAAAATGCGATACGCGAGCCGCGCGAAACCGAGCACTTCGATATTGCCGAAACCCTGCCCCGGTAAATACGCGGCGAGTTCCCGCTCCACCGTGTACGTCGCCGCGTCGGGCACCAGCAAAATGCAGCGTTCGAGCGGGTGCACCGCCGCATGTTCCGCAAGCGCTTTGAAACACCGCGTCGTCTTACCGCTGCCGGCCCGTCCGAGCCATAATTCGATTGCGTCTGCCATAGCTCCTCCTCTTTGTTTTATTATAGCAAAGGACGCGAGCCGCTTTATTTTTTTGCATGAAAAAACCGGAGATCTCTCCGGTTTAAAAATATTTCTGGATATATTTTTCGGACAATTGCGTATACACCATGGCCGTAATCAGGAAAAAGGCGAGTGCGGTCGACCAAAAGACCGAGCTCAAGCCCAACGTCATCGCCAGGTAGCCGGACACCATCGGTCCGAATACGTTGCCCATCAAGGAAAAACTGGACGTGACGCCGAACGCGATACCGCGTTTTTCATCCGGCACGGAGCGCGCGATGATCGCATTCGCGCTGGGCATCAAACAACCGATCGCCGCGCCGTTGAAGAAACGGAACAACCCGAGCCACCAGACATTCGGCGCGAAATACTGCGCGATGAAAAAGAGTCCCGCCAGAAACGAGCCGATCAGCAACACTTCGCGATGACTCAACCATTGGATGATGCGTCCCATGTTGAGCGATGTCGTCGCGCTGGCGACGCCGCCGATGGCCAAAATGATTCCGGAAATGCTCGCGAGCACCGCGGTATCGCCCACCATGCCTTTCACATACAGCGGCAAAATCGGCCCCAAGCCGGTCAATGCGAAATTGACGAAAAATTGAATCAGCATCATCAAGCGTACAATCGGCAGAGAGAAAAAGTAACCCACATTTTTAATGATGGATTCTTTTGCCTTTTGCGGTTTCGGCTGAAAATCTTCGTGAATAAATCGGCGCGTCACGAGGTAGCCCAACGCGAGCAGCGCCGCGAAACAAAGAAACGTTTCACGGTAGCCGATGACATCCGCGAGAATCCCGCCGAACACCGGCCCGATCGTCGCCCCGAGGACGATTCCCGTCTGGTACGTGCCGAGCGCGTACGTCGAATATTTTTCCGGCGTGATGATCGCCACCATCGCCAAACCCGCTGCGATAAAGCCGCCCACGCAGCCTTGAATCGCGCGCAGAAGCAACAGCTGAAACGGTGTCTGAACCAATGACATCAGCGTCAGCACCACCGTAAGCGCCGCTAAAATTTGCAGTAAAATTCGTTTGTGACCTTTACGATCACCGTACGCGCCCCAATACGGATTGGCCAGCGCCGCCGTAAAACTCGTCACACCCGTAATCAGACCGGCCCACATGCCGGCCGCGCCGGGATCCGTCACCCCGAGTTCGTGTACAAATAACGGCACAAAGGAAATCAAGCCGATAATCGATGTCCCCGCTAAAATCTGCACCGCGACCAAATAATATAAGTTTTTGCGCCATAATTCCATCGTATTCCTTCTTTCTTCTGTGACTCTATTCATTCGTAACGACTCATTCGTTTCGTTGTATTTAGACGCATTTTATTGTAACAACACAGATTTTTATTATATCACAAAAAACTGCTTCGAAAAACTTTTATTTTCGAAGCAGTTTTCTTTGTGCAGATTCATACTTTTATTTCGCGGGTGTGTCCGGATTCTTCGCCGCCTCTTTTTGACCTTCGGCAGCTTCTTTGGCGGCGGCGGCGAGCTTATCCATATAAGCCGCCATACCTTGCGCGGTCTTTTTCGCTTCGCGCATCGCCAGCACCACGGTCGCCGGACGATGTACGATATCGCCTGCCGCAAATACGCCCGGCAGATTCGTCGCGCCGTAATACGGCTCTTTTCGCACACGGATATAGCCTGCTTGATCATTTTCAAGATCCGGCAGACTCGCTCGCAACAATGTGCTCGGCACGTGCCCGACCGCGATAATCACTTTATCCGCGATAATTTCCTCGCGCTTGCCCGTACCGTGCAACTCGCCCAAATCATTGATCGCTTGCTCTTCGTAGATAAAGGCGCCGACTTTTTCATGACCCGACACGCCGACGGGCGCCGCCAAAAAACGGAACTCGACGCCTTCCGCCGCCGCCGCTTCATATTCCGACGGCAGACAGGCCATAAATTCCTGCGTGCGCCGATACGCGACCGTGACTTTCCGCGCGCCCGCACGCAACGCTGTACGCGCCGCATCCATCGCGACATTGCCCGCGCCGATCACCACTACACGATCCTCGCGCTGAATGACAAATTCTTCTTTCGTCAGTTGATGATCCGCCAGCGCCTGTGCCGCATGCAGCACGTCCATCGCCTGCAACACGCCCGGAAGATCATCATTTTGCAAGGGCAAATCTCGCGGTTGCGTCGTGCCGACGCCGAGAAAAACGGCCTGATAGCCATCTGCCTCTAAATCCGCCAGCGTAAAATCCTTGCCGAATGTTTGGCCGCAAAGAAATTTCACGCCCATGGCGGCGAGCCGTTCCGTTTCAAAGCGCACGACCGCTTTATTGATCCGAAACGAAGGAATCCCGTGCAACAACACGCCGCCCGGTTCGGCCGCGCTGTCGTACACGTCGATATTGTAACCGAGTTGGCGCAAATCGTTCGCCACCGTTAGCCCGGCCGGTCCGGAGCCGATGACCGCCACCTTTTCTTTTTTGCGCGGCAGTCGGCGTGGCGTATTGAGCATCATGGCGTTCGCCACATCGCCGATAACGCTTTCAATCAGACCGATTTTGACCGGCTGATGACGTCGATTTAAAATGCAATGCCCCTGGCATTGATTTTCGTGCGGGCACACGCGTCCGCAAACGGACGGCAAATTACTGCGTTCGTTGATGATCCGAATCGCCGCGCCGATATTACCGACGGCCAGTTCAGCGATAAATTGAGGGATTTCATTACCGATCGGGCAACCGGTTCGGCAGGTCGGCCGCGGGCAATGCAAACAGCGTTGCGCCTCCACAATCGCCTGCGCCAAATCTTCCATGGTCACACGAACCCGATCCGTCGCCAACGGAAATACCGTAGGTTTCATAATGCCTCCCAAAATGATTGGTGCGCCCAAGATGATTCGAACATCCGACACGCGGTTTAGGAAACCGCTGCTCTATCCCCTGAGCTATGGGCGCATGCTAAATATCACTGCAGCCGCCGCCCCGCGAACCATGTCGCGGACGGCGCAGCCAATTTTTACTTATACGTTAAACCGGAAATACGTGACGTCGCCGTCGCGCATGATGTAATCCTTGCCCTCGAGTCGCAGCACGCCTTCTTCACGCGCTTTGGTCATCGAACCGGCCGCGATCAAATCATCGTAAGAAACGATTTCCGCGCGAATGAAACCGCGTTCGATATCCGTGTGAATTTTGCCCGCGGCCTGCGGCGCTTTCGTGCCTTCGACAATAGTCCAGGCGCGGCATTCGTCGCTGCCGGCGGTGAAAAAGTTGATTAAGCCGAGCAGCGAGTACGCGGCTTTGATCAAACGATCCAGACCCGCTTCCTCTTCGCCCAAATCCTCCAGGAAAACTTTCGCTTCCTCCGGACTGAGCTCGGCAATTTCCGCTTCGATCGCGGCGGAAATCGTGACCCATTGCGCGCCTTCCGACTCCGCCAATTCTTTAACGCGCACGACGTGCGGATTCGCCAGCGGATCGGAAATTTCATCTTCGCCGATGTTGGCGACATACAGTACCGGTTTGCGCGTGAGCAAATTCAATTCGCGAATCAGCGCTTCCTCTTCCGGCGTCAGTTCCACCAGACGCGCGGGCTTGCCTTCGCTCAAACACGCTTCGACTTTAAGCAACACATCGAGTTCCGCTTTCGCTTCTTTGTTGCCGGATTTCGCGACTTTTTCAATTCGCTGGCGGCGTTTCGCCACCGCGTCCAAGTCGGCAAGGCCCAGCTCCGTCATAATAATTTCAATATCGCGCAGCGGATCGATCGAACCTTCCACATGCGTGACATTTTCATTTTCAAAGCAGCGCACGACTTGCGCGATCGCGTCCGTTTCACGAATATGCGCGAGAAATTGGTTGCCGAGCCCTTCGCCTTTCGACGCGCCCGCCACCAGACCCGCGATATCGACGAAACGCATGACGGCGGGAATACGCCGTTCCGGCTGAAACATTTCCGTCAGCACATCGAGTCGCGCGTCGGGAAGTTCCACGATGCCCACGTTCGGTTCGATCGTGCAGAACGGATAGTTCGCCGCTTCCGCGCCCGCTTTGGTAATCGCGTTAAATAACGTCGATTTACCGACATTCGGTAAACCGACAATGCCTACCTGTAAATTTGTACTCATACCTACCTCACTCTATTCTTTATGCCTGCGTTAAGCGCAGTTGCGCAAAGGTTTCTCCCGCGCCGCCGTACACTTCGCCCGCCACGAGTTCCGTCGCGGCAAAGGCTTCGTGCTTCGGCAGATCCTGCGCCGCCAGCCACAAATACGGTAACGTCGGTTCGCCCCAATAGGGAATCCCGCTTGCCGTAAGCTCGTCGCGAACGGTTTTCTGGCGCGCGGCATACGCTTCCAAAATCGCGCTCCACTCCGTTTGCCCCGCGTCACTCAACCACGCGTGCAATCCCGCGAGCAACAACGGCGACACATCGGGCGCGCCGAGATATTTGCGCACAACATCCGCCGCCGGATACGCATGTTGATCCGAGCGGTCGGCCACGAATTCATCCGGCACGACGACCGCCGTTAAACCAGGCAAGCCGAGCGCGGCGAAATCATACACGGTCAACACGCATGCCGCGGCTCCGTCGATCGCGTAAAATGACTGCGCCTCACGTAAATACGGCGCAAAACTGGCGTCGGCAATCAGCGTCAGACCCGACTGCTCGGCGTAACGCACCCAACGCAACTGATCGCGCGCGGTCAGCGCGACCCCCGTCGCGAGTGACGGCTGCGCGATATACAACAATCCGGGTTCATGCGCCGGTAAACCGATGCGCCAATCGATTTCGTCAAAACCGCTGATATATTCCACGCCGCGATAGTAACCCGAATCCCAGTCGCCGGTATGACCTTCCGCCACCTGGCGATCAAAAACGGTCAGCTCGTCCGGCTCGGTGACGGCGAAAATATGACCCGCCTCCCAAAGCGTCGCCAATTCCTCTTTACGAATGCCGAAGCGAATCGCGGCGGGCGTAACGGCTGCGCCGTGCCGTTGTAAATACGCGGCAAAGGCTTCCTGCAGCGCGGTAAGCGAGGGCGCCGGCGCGCCTTGGATCGTTTGCGAGAGCGCGCCCGTTACCGTTTTTGTTGTCGGCAGTCGCCAAACGGGCGGCCTGTCATAACCGCCTTGCGCGCGTAATCGCCATATCGTTTTCTTTAACTGCACCCGCTCACCCCGTCATCCCATCCCGCGCCGCAAAGGCACCCGTCAAAATAGTTTCGCACTGTAATGATACTTTATCTATTTTACCATATGCGCTGACCTGTCGTGCGAACGTCGCCCACATTTTCTTATTTTGTGATATTCTAACAATAATAAGGGAGTCAACGATGGAAATTATTCATATCTTAGTGTACAACATGTTGCCGCTGATTGGGATCGCCGCGCTTGGCTATTGGCTGGACAGCATGTTTCCGATTGATGTCAAATCATTAACCAAATTAACGTTTTATATTATCCTGCCTTCGTTTATTTTCCGCAGTATTTTCCTGATGCCGTTCGATACCGGCATGATGGTTCTGTTTGCGGCTGGCGCGTTGCTTTTTCTGCTCCACAGTCTGTTCGCCACCGGCATTGCTAAGCTGCGCGGCTATGACAGCGGCATGCGGGAGGCGTTTCGCGTCGGCACGATGTTCAGCAACTGCGGTAACGTAGGCGTCTCGATGATCACGTTGATCTATTCCAATCCGCCGTTTATCAAGGGTCCGGAAGCCCCGTATCATGATGCCGCGATGGCGGCCATCACCGTGCTTTTAATTTTGATGAACGTTTCCGTCAACACCATCGGCCTGTACTTGGCCGGCAAGGGTCGCATGACGGCGCGCGACGCGATGTTGATGGTACTGCATATGCCTACATTGTACGTCATTTTCGGCGTCGTGTTTTGCAAATGGCTGGCGCTTCCGGTAGACACTTGGTTCGTTTGGCCGATGCTTTCCATGGCGGCGAAATCATTGCCGTTCATCGCGATGGTGACGCTGGGCATTCAGCTGCACCGCACGACATTGACCTGGTTCAACCCCGATGTGTGGCTCGCGATTTTTACCCGCCTGATCCTCGGTCCGCTCTTTGCGCTCGCGATTATTTACGCGTACGGTCGTTTCGATCCGCTGACCTCGCAGGTGTTTTTGATTTTCTCCGCCGTGCCGAGCGCCGTCAACAGCGTCATGTTCGCCGTCGACTTCGACAACTATCCCGGCTATGCCACGCAAGTCGTCATGCTCGGGTTCGTCATGAGTTGTTTCACGCTGACGACAGTGATTTATCTGGCGCGCTTTCTCTTTCCCATACCGATGTGGTAAGACGCATCAAAAAAAGACCGTTTCACGTGAAACGGTCTTTTTTAGTTCAGCCTCCGAGGTACGCCGCGCGTACGGCTTCGCTCTGCATCAGTTCCTGACCCGGTCCTTCCAACGTAATCTTACCGGTTTCCAGAACGTATGCGTAATCGGCGATCGACATCGCCATATGCGCATTTTGCTCGACGAGCAAAATCGTGGTGCCCTGCTCATTGATATGCTGAATGATATCGAAAATTTCTTTGACGAATAACGGCGAAAGCCCCATGGACGGTTCGTCCAAAAGCAGCAGTCGCGGCCGGCTCATCAACGCACGCCCCATCGCGAGCATTTGTTGTTCACCGCCGGAAAGTGTACCCGCCAACTGTTTTTTACGTTCCGCCAGACGCGGAAAGCGTTTGAAAACCAATTCCATGTCGTGAGCGACGCCGTCTTTATCTTTGCGTGTGAACGCGCCGAGTTCGAGATTTTCCAGAACGGTAAGCGGCGCGAAAATGCGGCGCCCTTCCGGCACTTGGCTGATCCCGCTGCGGACAATCGACTGCACGTTTTTCTTCGTGATGCTTTCGCCTTCGAATGTGATGTCACCGACCTTAGGCCGCAGCAGGCCCGAAATCGTTCGAAGCGTCGTGGATTTGCCGGCGCCGTTGGCCCCGATGAGAGCGACGATCTGTCCTTCCTTCACGGATAGGCTCACGCCTTTCAAGGCATGGATGGCACCGTAGTACACGTGAATGTCATTGACTTCGAGCATCTTATGCCTCCGCTCCCAAATACGCCTTGATAACGTCCGGATTGTGGCGAATTTCATCCGGCACGCCATGCGCTAAAATTTTACCGTAGTCCAGTACATAAATCCGTTCGCAAAGCTGCATGACCAAACCCATATCGTGTTCGATCAAAAGAATGGCCAGGGAAAATTCATCACGCAGGCGCCGAATTAATTGCGTCAGCTCCGCCGTTTCCTGCGGATTCATCCCCGCCGCGGGCTCATCCAAAAGCAGCAAACGCGGTTTGGTCGCCAACGCGCGCGCGATTTCGAGACGGCGCTGTTCACCGTACGGCAAGTTGCGCGCCAGTTCGTCGCGTTTGGCGTCAAGATTGAAAAGTTGCAATAATTGTAACGCCCGCGCTTCGATCGCTTCTTCTTCACGACCGTAGCGGCCGACGCGCAATACGCTTTCCAAAAGTGTATAACGCGCGTGCAAGTTGCAGGCGATTTTGACATTTTCCAGTACGGAAAGATCGCCGAAAAGACGAATGTTTTGAAACGTTCGCGCGATCCCCGCCGCGGTAATCTGGTACGGTTTTTTACCGACCAGCGACTGTCCGTCAAAGCGAATCTCGCCCATGCTCGGACGATACACGCCGGTCAAGAGATTAAACGCCGTCGTTTTACCGGCGCCGTTCGGACCGATCAGGCCGATCAATTCGCCCGCATCAATATGTATCGTAAAATCCTGCACGGCTTTGATGCCGCCGAAAATTTTAGCGACACTAGTCGTTTCTAAGAGCGCCATGACGGTCACCTCCCTTGCCCCACTTCGGCAGGAACGAGGTCAGCTCCTGGTTGCCGAACAGGCCCCGCGGCCGGAACATCATCAAGAGAATGAGCATCAGCGCGTAAATGATCATGCGGAATTCCGGATAATCCGAAAGCGCCGCCGTGAGAAATGTCAGCATCACCGCGCCGACCACCGAGCCCGTCATACTGCCGAGACCGCCCAGCACGACCATGGTGAGATAGTCGTACGATTTCAGGAACGTAAAACTCGACGGGTGCGCGATGGAAAAGTAATGCGAGAAAAGTCCGCCCGCAAGTCCGGCAAACAGCGCGCCGATCGTAAACGCGAGCACCTTGTAGCGCGTCGTGTGGATTCCCATCGCTTCCGCGGCGATCGCATTTTCACGCACGGAGATGCAGCCGCGACCGTAGGTCGAGTTAATCATATTTTTCAGCACGTACAACGTGACCAACATCATCAGGAACACCCATGAAAAAGTGGTTTCTTTCGGAATTCCCGTCATGCCGGACGCGCCGCCGATCGCTTCGATATTTAAAATGCAAACGCGGATAATTTCTCCCATGCCGAGCGTCGCAATCGCCAGGTAGTCCCCGTCCAACCGCAACGTCGGAATACCGATCAGAAAACCGATCGCCGCTGCGGCGAGACCGCCCGCCAACAGACTCAAGGCAAACGGCCAGTCATAAAAGACGGTGCCGACGGCGGAGACATACGCGCCCACCGCCATAAAGCCCGCATGACCGAGCGAAAACTGGCCGGTGATGCCGTTAATCAGGTTCAGGCTCGCCGCCATAATAATGTTGATCGCAATCACGACCACCTGCAGCCGCCAGAAATTCGGCAAAACTTTTTCTTCGACGAGGAAGTAGAAAACGGCGTAAAGAGCGAGCGCCAACACCCACCAAAGGGCGTCGTATTTGCGTTTTTTGGCTATCATCATTACACCTTTTCCCCTTCCACTTTGCCCAGTAAGCCGGTCGGCTTAATCAGCAAAATTAAGATGAGGATACCGAACGCCGCCGCATCACGGAATGTCGAAGAAATAAAACCGCTCACAAGCGCTTCCACGACACCGAGGATCAAGCCGCCGAACATCGCGCCCGGCACGATGCCGATACCGCCCAAAACGGCGGCGACGAAAGCTTTCAGACCGGGCATGATGCCCATCAGCGGATCAATCGAGTTGTAGTAGACGCCGACGAGCACGCCCGCCGCGCCGGCGAGACCCGAACCCAACGCGAACGTAAACGAAATGACGCGATCGACATGGATGCCCATCAGCTGTGCCGCTTCCGTATCAAACGAAACGGCGCGCATGGCTTTGCCCATCGTCGTGTATTGCACAATGTAGGTCAATAACGCCATCAGCACCAGCGCGGACACCAAGATGACGATTTGCTGCAGACTGACCACGATCGGTCCGAGATTGTATGTCGTATTCTCAAACACCGGCGGAAACGTCCGCGGTTGCGGTGTCAGGAAAAACATCGTCGTATATTCGATCAGCAAACTGACGCCGATCGCCGTAATCAACAGCGCGATTTTCGGGCTGTTCCGCATCGGCCGATAAGCGATTTTCTCCACGACTACGCCAACAATAGCCATGACCACCATCGCGGTGATCAACGCGGGAAAAAATGACATTTGCCCCGCTGTCGTCGCAAAAAAGCCGACGTAGGCCCCCAGCATGTAGATATCGCCGTGGGCAAAGTTGATGAGGCGCATGACACCGTACACCATCGTATAGCCTAACGCTATCAGCGCATAAATACTGCCCAGCGAAACGCCGTTAATCATCTGCTGAATCGCCTGTACCCACCAAGCGGACTCCATTCCTTCCCCTCCTTACTGCTACTACGAGGCAGCGCGCAGCGATGAACGCTGCGCGTTACGTTTTCTTGCTTACGGTTCTACCTTCGACAGGAACTTCAGAGCGCCGTCTTTGTAGGTCATAATATACGCGCCTTTGATCGTGTCATGGCGTTCGTCAATGTGCATCTTACCGGAAACCCCTTCAAAGTTTTCCGTTTTGGCCATCGCATCTTTAATTTTTTCCGGTTCTACCGAATTTGCGCGAGTAATCGCATCCGCGATCATGTACATCGCATCGTAAGCGAGCGCCGCGTACGCATCCGGTTTCACACCGTAGGCTTTTTCATAGGCCGCCACAAAATCCATCGCTTTTTTATTGTTTTCATCAACGGCATAGTGGTTACTGAAATACGTATTGTTCAAGTTTTGCGCGCCGGCGATTTCCGCCAACTTCGCGCTGTCCCAACCGTCCGAGCCCAAAATCGGTTTCGTGTAACCCATTTCGCGCGCCTGTTTGATGATCAGGCCGACTTCCTGGTAGTACGCCGGTACAAAAATCGCATCCGGATCGCTGGCAATAATTTTCGTCAGCGTCGCTTTAAAATCGGTATCTTTCTGCAGGAAACCTTCGGTACCGGTAACCGTGCCGCCGGCGGCCGTGAATGCTTCCTCGAAGAATTTAGCCAACCCCTTGGAGTAATCGCTTGAGTTATCGACAAGAATCGCTACCTTTTGCGCATTCAACTGTTTCAACGCAAAGCTCGTCATGACTTTGCCCTGGAACGAGTCGACAAAGGTGGAACGGAACATGAAATCGCGTACTTTATTCGCTTTATCATCCCAGGTCACGCGCGGATTCGAACCCGTCGGGCTGATCCCGAGAACTTTGGCGGAGGAATTGATCGCGGACGCCGCAATCGCGTTCGAGCTGGTATCCGGAGCAATCGTGGCAATCGCACCGTCATCAATCAATTTTTGCATTTGCGTCGTGGCTTCGGCCGCTTCCGAGCGGTTGTCACCGACTTGCAGGCTGACCTGCTTACCCATGAGGCCACCCTTTTTGTTGATTTCATCCACCGCCAGTTTAATCGCGTTCGCGGAGCTTTGACCGAAGGAAGCCTGGTTACCGGTCATTTCCAAGTTCGCGCCGATTTTGATCGTATCGGCCGCTGCTTTTTTGTCACCGCCGCCGCACCCGGCAATCAATCCGATTGTGGCCATTGCCATGACCGCCGTCGCTACTTTCTTTTGCCATTGTTTCATGTTCTTACCCCCTTGTTTGCTTACTTTTATCTATTGACTCAACTGAATTCGCTTCAGGAAACGTCGTTCGCCGTCCACCAACTGAATGACCACACCGCTCGAAACGGTATTGTGATCGGCATCGATGGAAATTTTACCGCTGATCGCTTTGAAATCCTGCATCTGCGTCAGTTCCTGTTGAATCTTATGCGGATCGGTCGACTGCGCCTGCCGGATGGCTTCAAGCAAGAGTCGTGTCGCATCGTACCCGAGCACCGCGTAGGAATCCGGTGTTGCAACAGTTCATAACGTGTGATGAACTGTTGCAACACCGGATCCGTATCATTTGGCGAGTAATGGTTGGTGTAGTAGGTATTGTTCAGATTTTTAGCGCCCGCAATTTCCACGAGTTTATCCGAATCCCAACCGTCACCGCCGACGATCGGCACATTCCAGCCGATCTCACGCGCCTGCCGAACAATCATGCCCACTTCCTGGTAGTAGCCCGGCACAAACAAAACGTCCGGGTGTTGCGCTTTCAACTTTGTCAACGTGACTTTGAAATCCACGTCTTTTTGCAGGTACGCTTCTTTGGCGATGACCGTACCGCCCGCAGCCGTAAAGCTCTTGGTAAAGAAATCCGCCAAGCCGATCGCATATTCACTCGCGTTATCGACCAGAATTGCCGCTTTGCGTGCTCCCAAGTCGCCGTAAGCGAACTCGGCGGCGATGTGCCCCTGGTAAGAATCAATGAAAGTCGCGCGGAACACATACTCTCGCACCTTGCCCGTCGCCGGATCGATCGTAACCGCCGGATGCGTCGCCTTCGGACTGATCAACGGAATTTTATTCTCCGCCACCATCGGCGCCACCGCAATCACGTTCGAGCTTGTATCCGGACCGATGATGCCGACCACGCCCGCATCCAACAGCTTAAACATCGCATCACTCGAGCCGGCGACATCACTGCGGTTATCAAGCGCGATCAGCTGAATTTGCTTGCCGAGAATTCCGTCCGCACTGTTCACTTCATCGATCGCCATTTGCATGGCATTGACCGTCGATGTGCCGAAGCTGGCGTTCGAACCGGTCATTTCCAAATTACTGCCGATCGTCACTAAATGATCATTCTTCGGACTTCGATTCGGCTGACAGCCGGTCATACCGACCAACGCAATCGTACCGACGAGCGCGCTGATAATCAGCGCCCGCCACTTTGTTTGCATGGGCATCCTCCTACCTTTCCCAATCATGATTAAAAGGTATACTTCTTATGCGATTTATTATATTATCCGTAAATACCTCGGTCAACACCTAATTTACAAGCATTTTGCAGGGTTTTGGTATTTTGTATACAGAAAAACAACGGCGTATTTTAGAATTTTTTGCAAAACTCCCGCCGTTAGGGAGATCATTGCTGTTTCCTGAAAAATGATGCAAAAATAAAATACAAAAACAGCTTGCTTTCATCGCAATATCGTGTACACGATTTTAAAATTAGCATAGCCTATTCAATTTTTCGTATACTCTTTTTTCTGGCATCTCGAAAAAACGCTCTCCTTTTTGCCGTCACTTTTTTCAGCAGCATACGGTTTCACATCGCTGCCGTAAAATGCGCAAAATTTGCATTTATTTTCCCTTTTTGTCTGTTTTGTATCTTCTGCTATTCAAATTTTATTTTCTTTCCTTATTTTGCCTTTCATTTTTGCAGCCATGTGTCGGTTTCACGAAAATTTTCGTCGGCTGTTTGGCGCGCGTCATAAAAACTTTTTAATTCATTTCCTTGAAGTATACAAATTTTTAAAATAAAAATTTTATGTCGGCACCTTTTAAAAAAATTTCGTCGACCGGAAATAAAAACAGAAAATTTTTCCGCAATATTTTTGACCAATAAAAAAGACCGCAAAGCGGTCTTTACTTTTTTGTCGGTAAAAACAACATCGGATCAACCGGCACGCCATCAACACGTACCTCGTAATGAACGTGACTGCCGGTGCTGCGCCCGGTGCTGCCCATGAATGAAATTACGGTACCCGTCTGCACCTTGTCGCCGACTTCGGCGATAATCAGCGAGTTATGTCCGTAACGCGTGACGATGCCGCCCGGGTGCGTGATTTCCACCATATAACCGTAGCCGCCGGCCCAACCCGCCGCGGTGACAGTCCCGTTCGCGGTGGCCTGTATCGGAGAGCCGTAATCGCCGGCGATATCTACCCCTTCATGAAAACCTATGCCGTCGCCGAACGGATCGTTTCGCCAACCGAAACTGCTGGAAACATATCCCTGCGCCGGCCAAATCGAGGGCGTATCACTGGTCGCGCCGTCATTCGGTATAGGGTGATATACGGGCGTAAGGTCAATTCCTTCCGCCAACGATTGCCGTAACATCACAAGCGAGTTGAAGCGCTGCTCGGCATGCGTGGAAAGCGCGGTAATGCGTTCCAACAGCGCCCCCGGCGTTACCGCCTGCGTCGCTGCCGGCTCACGTGCCACAGTACCGCCGTCACCTTGCGGCGCGGTTCCCGCCTGCGAGCCTTGGATCATTTGACGTACTTCCGCATCCAACGCATCTAAACGCTGCATTTTAGTTTGCAGCTCGGTCAGTTTTTGGTTGGCGATTTCTACCTGCCGCTGATGCAGCTCATTTTCCTCGCGCAACCGATCCACTTCCCAATGCTGGTAGTATCCCCAACCGATCATCGTTAACGCGGCAAGCAACACGATGATTTCCGCCACCACCAAAGTATAAAACCATTTTTTGCGCATGGTCCACGTGACGGTGTCGGACGTTTGGAATGATTTCATACCGTTCCTTTCTCCGGTCCGCCGCCCCGTTCAAGCGCACGTGCCAAGCTGTCTTCTTCTTCTCTGCTGGGACGGGATAAATAGCGGCCGGCGCGAACTTCCTTCGCGTAGACGCGCGTTTCTTCCGAGCCGCTGATCGCGGACACCGTGACCCCGTTACCCCGTCCGTCAAGCATGGTCAGGGAAAAGCTGTCCTGCTGACCGTTGGCGGCAAAGGCATTGTACTGAACAAAACCGATTTGCTGTAATGCGGCATGTTGTACACGCGAAAGATTTTCCTGCGCCGCGCCCATCGCGCTGATGGATGCGCCCAGTTCGCGCAATTCACGAACTTCCGTCGCAAGTTTACGTTCCAGAGTGTTACCGTCTTCGCCGCGCATGAAAAGATTATATTTTTGTCGTAATTGACGCATTTGCGTATATAAAACGAGTACATAAACTAATATTATAACGAGCAGGGCAATTAATACGCCGAGCATAATCGTACCCGTCGTCTCCGTCAACCAAGCCATACTTCCTCCTGTTTCACGTGAAACATTATTTCAATAAGGTTAAAAGCCGCTCCAGCTCATCCCAGTTCGCATACGGAATGCGAATTTCACCATGCGTCTTGCTGCCGCTGCCCTGCGCGGTAATATCTACTTTCGTCCCGAGCAATAAGGTCAGCTCTTCACTTTCCGCATCGAGATAAGCCTCGACGTTCGCATCTGCTTTTTTGGTTTTTTTCTGTTTCTGGGATTTCGCGGCCGGCGTTTTGGCTTTCGCAAGTAACGCTTCTACCTGGCGCGCGCTTAAACCTTCCGCGGCAATTTTTTGCGCCCAGCGCACCTGCGCATCCGGATCCTCTACCACCAATAAAGGCCGCACTTGTCCGACAGTGAGTTCGCGACGCGCCAACAGCTCGCGTACAAAATCCGGCAATTGGAGAAGCCGCATCATATTGGTAATATACGGACGGCTGCGGCCGACTTTAGTCGCAATCTGCGCCTGCGTCAGAGAAAATTCATCGCGCAGACGATAGTATGCCGCCGCTTCTTCAATCGGATTTAAATCTTCACGTTGCAAATTTTCGATTAACGCGACCGCGGCCAGCGCTGTATCGTCGTAATCACGAATGATTGCCGGCACGGTGCGAAGTTTGGCAATTTTAGCGGCGCGCAAACGCCGTTCTCCCGCGACCAGTTGGTAGCCGTCCTCGGCCTTCATCACAATGAGCGGCTGAATAATGCCGTACTCTTTAATCGACGCGGCCAAGTCGTTCAGTTCATTTTCGGCAAATTTCTGACGGGGTTGCTGCGGATTCGGCACAATCTCCGTGAGCGAAATTTCCTGCACCGCGTTTTGCGCCACCGACTCGCTACCAGGAAGCAACGAATCCAGGCCACGGCCCAGCTTCATGCCTTTTTTAGCCACGCCGCAACACCTCCTGCGCCAATTCGCGATACACTTCCGCACCTTTGGATTTGCCGTCATAAAGAATGATCGGCTCGCCGTAGCTCGGCGCTTCACTCAATCGCACATTGCGCGGAATCAGCGTGCGGTAGACTTTTTCGCCGAAATGTTTTTTGACTTCATCGGCCACCTGTAAAGACAAATTGGTGCGACCGTCAAACATCGTCAATACAACGCCTTCCAAATGCAAGCTCGGATTCCAGTTGCCCGAAACCGAACGGATCGTCTGCAAAAGCTGCGCTACCCCTTCCAATGCGTAGTATTCGCACTGAATGGGCACCAGTACCGATCCCGCCGCGACTAACGCATTCACCGTCAAAAGTCCCAGCGAAGGCGGGCAGTCGATCAAGATATAATCGAATTTCTTTTTTAATTTACCTAAGGCGTCACGCAATTTTGTTTCACGTGAAACCATGTTGACCAATTCGACTTCCGCGCCGGCCAATGCGATCGTCGCGGGCAAAACGGACAATCCCTCCACGGCGGTCTTCACGCATGCTTTTTTGGCGGCCGCGCCTTCGATCAGCACTTCATACCCGGAACTTTCGATTCGGTCTTTGTCGATCCCCAGGCCGCTGGTCGCATTTCCCTGCGCGTCCATATCCACTAACAGTACGGCTTGACCGGCTTCCGCCAGGCAGGCCGCCAGGTTTACGGCGGTCGTCGTTTTGCCCACGCCGCCTTTCTGATTCATGATGGCAATAATTTTGCCCACCGTGGCACCTCCATTTCTATTCGTACTTTATAGTATATCACACTGATCGACAGTGCTTTGTCAAAAGTCGATTTGTTTTTTCTTCCGCCCGCATAAAAAAAGACCGTCCGCGGACGGTCTTTTTTATCCGAATAAATCTTCCAGGGTCATGTTTTTGTCTTTCGCCAAGACTTTTTGCCAGTGCTCCAAATGTTCCTTTTCCGCGCCGGATAGTGCCGGGAATTGCGGATCTAATTGTTTCAACAGCTGTAAAGTCGCCTGCGCCGCCAAGTAACGTGTGTACCATTTCTTATCCGCCGGCAAGATATACCAGGGCGCATACTTCGTTGACGTAGCCTGAATCATATCCGCATACACATGCTGATAATTGTTCCAATACTTGCGTTCATTGATATCGGCCATGGAAAATTTCCAATTTTTTTCCGGCCGTTTGATTCGATCAATCAGCCGCTCCGCCTGCTCTTCTTTCGAAACGTGTAAGAAAAATTTCAGCATAAAGTAGCCGTTTTCATGCAAGTAACGCTCCCAATCATTGATTTGGCGAAAGCGTTCCTGCCAAAACTCCTTGTCGATTTCGACATCGCTGCCCGGAAAGTTTTGATCTTTCAATAAATTATGAACGCGCGTAACGATGACGTCTTCATAATGGGAGCGATTGAAAATGCCGATTTCGCCGCGCCGCGGTAAAGCCCGATTGACGCGCCAGAGATAGTCGCGATCCAACTCTTCGCTCGACGGCTGTTTAAAGGTGGCGACCCGTACGCCTTGCGGATTAAGAACGGTGTAGACATGCTTGATGAGACCGTCTTTACCCGCCGCATCCATCGCTTGCAAAACGACGATAATGCCATGTTTATTTTCTGCATAAAGCCGTTCCTGGTAAACCTTCAGTTTTTCCAACACTTCCGGAAACAGTTCTTCTTTTACCGTCTGTTTATCCGCTTCTTTCGGGGGAGCCGTCGGAATATTTTTCAAATCCAACTTGTCTTTATGATGCACGAGATACCGTTTGACGTCCATGGGCCTTCCTCCTCACTCTAATCTCAATTATTGTCACTTATATTATAAAGGTTGCTTCGCTGCTTTGCCCGGCGCGCGCGGAAAACGTTTCGGCGTTGCCTGTACTTTTTGAATAATGCAGAGCACGCGCTCATCAAACCATTCGCCACGCTGCAGTTTGCGCACTTCGCACAACGTACCGCCAAGCTCCCGAATGGCACGTTGCGCAGCGCTCGCTTCCTCCGCGCCCTTCGGCCCTTTCCAGGCCAAAAAATAGCCGCCTCGGGCGACAAAAGGCAACGCCCATTCGCAGAGCACGCGCAAATCGGCGACGGCCCGCGACGTCACCACCGCAAACTGTTCGCGATATTCTTTCGCCTGCCCGGCAAATTCGGCGCGCTCATGGAGAATCTGCACATTCACAAGGTCGATTGTTTGCGCGGCGTCAGCGACAAAGCGCAGCTTCTTGCCGACGGAATCAAGCAGCGTCCACTCGACATCCGGCGTAAGAATCGCCAGCGGGATGCCCGGAAAGCCGCCGCCCGTACCGAGGTCAAGCGCGCGTGAGCGCGCCGGAAAATACGCGGGATCATAGCCCAGCCACGAATCAATATAATGCTTCGCCAAAAATTCCTGCGGTTCGGTGATAGAAGTCAAGTTCATCACACGATTTTGCTCGATTACCGCCGTATAATACGCCGCATATGCCTGACTTTGTTCCGGCGTCAAGGCGATTCCCAGCGACTTTGCCGCCGCTGCTATTTGTTCCGAGCTGAGCGTTGCCGTTTCAAGCATCATAGTTGACTCCCTGGCGCCGTTGTTGCTCCAAATAAATCATCAACACGGTAATATCCGCCGGCGAAACGCCGGAAACACGCGAAGCCTGACCTAATGTGGCCGGCTTGATCTGCTGCAACTTTTGCCGCGCTTCGATCGAAATGCCGCGCAACGTATCGTACGGCAAATCGTCCGCGAGTTGCGTTGTTTCCATTTTCTGTTGGCGGCGAATGCGTTCCTGCTGTTTTGTAATATAACCTTCGTACTTGGTCGAAACAGACAGCTCTTCCCGTACATCAATGCCCGGATCGTCCCACCCGAGTAAATGCGCGATATCCCTGTACGAAATCTCCGGTCGCCGCAATAATTGCGCGGCGGTCGTGCCGGTTTTCAGCGCGGCGCTTCCCAAACTCGTGAGATAGGCATTCGTTTCCGCTGTCGGTGTAAGCATCGTTTCGCTCAACTTTCGATGCCCTTCTTCCACTGCGGCGCGTTTCGCTTCATACCGCGCCCAACGCTCGTCACTTACTAAACCGAGTGTACGCCCGAGCGGCGTTAAACGCAAATCCGCATTGTCTTGTCGCAATAACAGACGATATTCACTGCGGCTCGTCATCATGCGATACGGTTCATTCGTACCCTTCGTCACCAAGTCGTCAATCAGCGTGCCGATGTAGGCTTGCGCGCGCGTCAGCGTAAACGGTTCTTTACCGAGTACATAATGCGCCGCGTTAATGCCGGCGATGAAACCCTGCGCCGCGGCTTCTTCATAACCCGATGTTCCGTTGGCCTGGCCGGCGGAAAAAAGTCCGTCGCATTTTTTATAACGCAAGCCCGCCGTCAGCTGCAACGGGTCCAGGCATTCATATTCAATCGCGTACGCCGGACGCATGATTTCGACATGCTCCAAGCCGGGAATCGTACGCAAAAAAGCATACTGCACGTCCATCGGCAGCGATGTCGACATGCCCTGGACATACATTTCGTTCGTTTCCAAACCTTCCGGCTCGATGAAAAGTTGATGCCGTTCTTTATCCGCAAAGCGCACCACTTTATCTTCAATCGAAGGACAATAGCGCGCGCCGACGCCGTGCACCAGCCCCGCATATAAAGGAGCTCGCTCTAAGTTGGCGCGAATAATCGCATGCGTTTCCGCATTGGTATAAGTCAACCAGCAACAAGTCGCGTTGCGGTCTTTGCGTTCGGATAAAAAGGAAAATGTGTGAAAATCCCTGTCGCCGTCCTGACGTTCCATGCGTTCAAGTGACAGCGTACGCAGATCGACTCGGCTCGGCGTGCCCGTTTTGAAACGACGCAGTTCGACGCCATGCTCTCGCAATGAATCGGCAAGTTGCAAACTCGCGCGGTAGCCGTTCGGACCGCCGCTGTACTTATGCGTTCCGATCAGGATTTCACCTTGTAAATACGTCCCTGTCGCCAAGACAACCGCTTTTGCGCGATACGCTTCATCCAGCTCCGTTTTAATGCCGGTTACGCGACCGTCCTCCACCAGAAGATCTGTTACCATTAATTGCTTGACGTCCAGACGCGGTTCGTTTTCAACGATTTGTTTCATGCGGCGATGGTACGCGTTTTTATCATTTTGCGCGCGCAATGCATGGACGGCCGGACCTTTGCCCCGGTTGAGCATGCGCATCTGAATCGCCGTTTCATCGGCGACTATCCCCATCTGTCCGCCCAACGCGTCCAGCTCCCGTACGAGCTGGCTCTTACCCGGACCGCCGATCGCCGGATTGCACGGCATCATCGCGATATTTTCCAAACTGATCGTGCACAATAATGTGCGCGCGCCCAAACGCGCCGCGGCAAGGCCCGCTTCACAGCCCGCATGGCCGGCGCCGATTACGATCACGTCGTAACTTGCTACTTCGTACATGTTCTTCCCCTTACTTGCCGACGCAAAAACGTCGGAAAATTTCATCGGTAATACTTGCCTCCGGGTTCCGCCCGACGATCGCGCCCAACGCGTCCCAGGCCGCCCGTAAATCTTCCGTAATCAAATCTTCCATCAAACCTTCATGCAGACCCTGCTGCGCGGAACGCAAGGAAGCGAGCGCCCGACGCGCTAAATCCTCCTGGCGCACGTTCGTCAAAAGGACACTGTCCGCGCCGGCTTGCAGCCGGTGTTGCTCGACATAGGTCGCCAACGCGTTGCCGAGCTCGTCCATACCGGTGCCCGTACGCGCCGCGATCGCTACCTGCGGGATAGCGCCGGTGAGCGCCTTCACCTCGGCAAGATCCGCCCGCAAAGGCAAATCCGTTTTATTTAAAAGTAAAATCGCCGCTTTGTTTTGCAAGGTCGCAAGCCATGCGCGCGTTTCCGCCGTCAGCGGCTGCGATGCATCCAGCACGGCGAGAATCAAATCCGCCTGCGCGAGTTCGCGGTGCGTACGCGCAATTCCCATTTGTTCAATTTGGTCGCTCGCTTCACGAATGCCCGCCGTGTCCACAAGCACCAGCGGAATGCCGTGAATCAGTGCCGATTCCGTAATCGTGTCGCGTGTCGTGCCGGGAATATCCGTCACAATCGCGCGCTCTTCCGCCAGCAATTGATTCAAAAGGCTTGATTTGCCCGCATTGGGTAAACCCGCGATAACGGTTTTTAAGCCCTCTTTCCAAACTTTTCCCGCCGCCGCGCGGGCGATCATCGCTTCCAATTCGATGATGATCGCGGTCAGCTTCGTATCAATTTCTGCCGGCGTCAGTTCCGCCAAATCCTCTTCAGGATAATCAATGACCGCTTCCAACGAAGCCACGAGTTCGGTCACCGCCGCGCCGGTCGCTTCCACCCAGCGGGAAAGCTTCCCCGTCAGTTGGCCGACCGCCACGCCTAAGCCGACTTCGCTCTTCGCGGTAATAATATCATCCACCGCTTCCGCCTGCGTCAAATCAATACGCCCGTTCAAAAAGGCGCGTTCGGTAAATTCACCGCGTTCCGCCAAGCGCGCGCCCGCTTGGAGACAAAGCTGCAAGCTGCGCTGCAACACCAACATCCCGCCGTGCAGTTGCAACTCCACGACATCTTCACCCGTATACGAACGCGGCGCGCGCATGACGAGCAAAATGCCTTCGTCCATCGTTTGTCCGTCCGCTACGATATGACCGTAATGCGCCCGAAAACCGCGCGCCTGACTCCAGTCGAGCGGCGTGTACGGCCGAAAAACGCGCGCGGCGAGCGCCAGCGCCTCCGGCCCGCTGATCCGGATAATACCGATTCCGCCCGTGCCGAACGGCGTTGCGATCGCGGCAATGGTATCTTCGTTATACATAATTCTCCTTAGAAAAAGAAAGACCGGGATCGCCCCGGTCTGTAATGCGTTTACTGCTTGTAGTGAATCACCAAGTGGCGATTATCCAGTTCGCCCTCACTCTTCGTGTAGACGTCCGGATCGTCCTGCAATGTCAGATGAATGATTTTGCGTTCATACGCATTCATCGGCTCCAACACCAAGGGGCGTTGGCTGCGTTTGACGCGGTTCGCCATGCGAATGGCCAGCGATTCCAGAGTCGCCTGCCGACGTTCGCGGTAATCTTCCACGTCGAGCATGACGAAATACCGACCGCGACCGCTCTGATTGGCCGCTAAATTGGTCAGATACTGCAACGAGTCCAACGTTTTGCCGTGTTTACCGATCAAAACGCCTAACCCGCGGCCGTGTAATTGTAATAAAATCCGTTCCGTCGTAAGACGTTTTTCGATCATCACATCGAGGCCCATCGCATCGGTGACGGATTGTAAAAAGGCTTTAGCGCGCTGCGCCGTTTCCGCCTGTTCATCCGCCGAAAATGCGCTTTGAGGGCGATGATTTGTCACCGCCTCGGCGGCCGCATCGTCGTTCTCCGCTGCATCCGCTCCGGCTTTCTCTTCCGCTGCTTGCGGCTCCTCTGCGACGGTCGCCGACGTTTCGATGACCGGCTCTTCGTTTTGCACTTCGATACCCGTGGCGGCTTCGAGACCTGCGGACATTTGAGCCTGACGCTCCGACGCTTCCGTCAATTCTTCGCGCGGTACGATATAATCCGCTTTCGCGATCTCTTCATCGACTTCCGATTCCGTCAGCTCACCATACAATTTGGTAACCAGGATGCGCGCCTCTTTAGCGCCGATACCGAAGATACCCTTTGACCCCTCCGACAGTACATCTACATTCACTTCACCGCGCGCGACTTGCAGCTCTGCTAACGCTTTCGCGGTAGCTTCTTCCACGGTTTTGCCCGTAAACTCGATTGGATGGCTCATTTGGCACCTGCTCCCTTCGGCTTTTCACGAAACATGATAAACTGTTGCGCCATCTGGAATAAGTTGGAAACGACCCAATAAATAACCAGACCGCTCGGAAAACTCAAACTGATGTAGCCGATGAAAAGCGGCATAAAGACCAGCATGATTTTTTGTTGCTGCGCCGCCATAGAACCCGCCGGATTGTTGCTGCTCATCGTTTGCTTTTGCATGATGAACGTCGACAGCGCGGACAAAACCGGTAAAATATAGAACGGATCGGTCGCGCCCAGGCTCGGCAGCCATAAAAAGCTGATATGTTCGGGATCGTATTGGTAACTGCGCAACGCGTAGAAAATCGAAATCAAAAACGGCATCTGAATCAGCATCGGCAGGCACCCCGACAACGGATTGACGCCCAGCTCCTGATACATCTTCGTCATTTCCATTTGAATCCGTTGCGGATCCCCTTTATATTTCTTTTGAATCTCCTGAATGCGCGGCTGCATTTCCTGCATGCTCTTCATCGAGCGGATCTGCTTAATCGCCAGCGGCAAAAGCAGCACGCGAATCAGAATCGTCATTACAATAATTGCGATCCCGTAACTCGGGAATCCCGCCATCTGCGTCAATTCGTAGCAAAACGATAAAAAATGTTGCATAATCGACGCTAAGAAATCAATGGCGTCACTGAATATACTCACTCGGTTCCTCCTTTAAGGATGCGCGGGCAGGCGGCACGGGATCATAGCCTCCCGGATGCAAGGGATGACACTTCAGCAGGCGTCGCAACGCCAGCCAACTTCCCCGCCGGGGTCCGAAGCGCAGTATCGCTTCGCGGGCATAACTGCTGCACGTCGGATAAAACCGACATGTCGGCGGTTTCAACGGTGAAAGAAAGCGACGGTAAAAGTCGATCATACCGATTAAGATACGCGTCAACATTGCAAAAGTTTCGCCCTTCTGAGCACATATAATAAATCCCGCTCCGCTTCCGCGTATGACGCTTGCGCCAACCGCTTGCGTCCCACCAAAACCAAGTGATAACCCGGCTTCAGCTGCGGCCGATGCAGGCGATACGCTTCACGAAGCAAACGGCGCGCACGGTTTCGGGCGACCGCATTGCCTACCTTTTTGCCGGTGACAAAGCCGACCCGTGTGGGTTCGCCCTGTCGCGGCAGCACATACAGTACCAGACGATTGGCAATCACGGCACGACCGTGCTGATAGACACGCCGGTACTCATAGCCCTGCGTAATTCGATCTGCTTTTTTCAATTCGTGCATGACAACCGTCCCTTATGTATACAAAGAACTTGGCCGAGGCCAAGTTCTTTGTATCGCCTCTCGCTTAGGCGGATAATTTTTTTCTGCCTTTCAATCTTCTTCTTTTCAAGACCATGCGGCCGCCTTTAGTTTTCATACGTTCCCGAAAACCGTGGGTACGTTTGCGCCAAAGCACATTCGGTTGATACGTCCGTTTCATGTCTGCACCTCCTTCTAGCATTAGGTGAATCAGTTCATACCATAACAAAGTAATTATATTGAAAAAGTTTGTCGCTGTCAATCAAAAGGCTTGTCATTGTCAAAAAATGCTTTGTTTTTCAATGTATATAAAAAGGTTTTTCAGTAAAATTTTTATTTTTCTTTATTTTCTGCTTGAAGTGTTGTCAGCCTGTGTTATAATTAGTGAAATATCTTTTAAGGGGTGATGAAAAATGCGAGGACGGACTATTTCTCGTTCTGCCTATGTATCCATAGGCCTCATGTTATTTGCATTATTTTTCGGAGCGGGAAACTTGATTTTCCCGGCCTCTCTGGGACAAAATGCCGGTTTGAATTTTCCGGAAGCGATTTTGGGCTTTTTGTTTACCGGCGTCGGTCTGCCCCTGTTGGGCGTCATGGCTATCGGCTACTCCGGCAGTCGTGACCTGCAGGAGCTCGCATCGCGTGTCCATCCGATTTTCGGTCTTTTATTTACGATTTTATTGTACCTGACGATCGGACCGTTTTTCGCCATCCCGCGTACGGGAACGGTGTCGTATGAAATCGGCATTAAACCGTTTTTGGGCGCCGCCACGGGCAATTTGGAATTGTCGATTTTTCTCGCCGTGTTCTTCGGTCTTTCGTGGTGGTTCTCCATTTCACCGGCCAAACTCGTTTCGCGTATCGGTAAAGTATTGACGCCGCTCTTACTTTTATTCCTCGGCATACTGATCGTGAAATCTCTGATTTCGCCGATCGGGCCGATGCAGGCTCCGACGAAGCTGTACGCGACCTCCGGTCTGGCGTTTGCGCAGGGCTTCTTGGACGGTTACAACACGATGGATGCGTTGGCATCCTTAGTCTTCGGCATCATCATCGTTAAATCCGTCAAACAGTACGGCGCGGAATTTGAACGCGATATCGCGGCGGCTACGTTTAAAGCCGGCTTGATTGCCGCAATCTGCCTGGGCGTTGTCTACGTCTTTATCGGCAACATCGGGGCGACCAGCGTCACCGGCATCGGCATGCAGGAAACAGGCGCGCCGGTCCTCTCGCTTTCGACGCAATTTTACTTTGGCGATCCGGGCGCATTCATTTTGGCTATCATCGTCGTCTTGGCGTGTCTGACGACAAGCATCGGTTTGATTACGTCCTGCTCGACGTATTTCAACGAATTGGTACCGGCGCTTTCGTATCGTGTGTGGGTATGTATTTTCTCCGTATTCTCCGCGGTCATCGGTATGTTCGGTTTGTCGACGATCATTTCCGCCGCGATTCCGGTGCTGATGTTCCTGTATCCGCTGACAATGGTCATGATGGCGCTGACGTTTTTGGCACCGCTTTTTGACAATCGTCAGGCGGGCTACCTCATTACGCAACTCTTTACATTGGTTCCCGCGCTCTATGACGGGTTGCGTACCGCAGGTTTTGAAATGCCGGCCCTTACGAACTGGATGGCAACGAATTTACCGTTATTTGATTACGGTTTGGGCTGGGTATCATTTGCGGTCATCGGTTTCATTCTGGCGCTCTGCTATGTGAAATTCGTGAAAAAAACACCGACAACTGTCTAGTCGATAAAAAACCGGTCGGAAACTTTCCGGCCGGTTTTTGTGTGCGCTATTTTAAAATCGGTGGATATCTGCTAAAATAAAGACACATTTACACGGAGTTGTCCACCAACTTATCCTCATTGTCCACAGTGTTGAACCCTTGTTTTATAATACTTTTCCTTTTATTTCCACCATTTTCACCAATTTCACGGAGAATGTTATGACCGATATTTTTGATTTTTGGGAAACCGTACTTGCCCGGCTCGGCGAACGGATTTCCCCGGAGATGCTGAACTGGCTCATGTCGCATGTCTTGCCTCTGACATTAACGGAAGACACATTGACGGCACAGGTGAGTAAACCGTTTTTAAAAATTTGGCTGGAACAAAATCTCTTGAGCGATTTGCAGGCGACTGTCAACGAAGTGGCGGCGCGGCCGCTCACATTGCAAATCACCTTGCCCCAAGCGACGGACGTACCGACATCGCCGTTGCCGTCGACAAATTCCACGGAAACTTCTACATTGCCCGAACCTCCGGTGCCGATTTTCACCCGACCGACACCGTCCGTCGAGCAGACCACTTTACCGATCGCTGCTTCGACCGCTGCCACACAAGACACACAAGTAGCCGCCGTGTCGGAAAATGAACGTAACTTCGGCAAGCGTTCGATTCCCATCGATCCCTCTTGCACCTTTGACAATTTCATCGTTTCCAATTCCAATACCTTGGCGCGCAGCGCGGCATTCGCCGTCGCGCAACAGCCGGCGCAGTACCAAAACCCGTTGTTCATCTACGGTCCCTCGGGCCTCGGCAAGACGCACTTAATGCACGCCATTTGCAACTATGTCCGCGCCCACACGCCGGAAAAGAAATTTTTATTTCTCACAAGCGAAGATTTTACCAATGATTTTATTTCCGCGCTGACGCAAAAAGGCGTGGAACATAACCGCGCCTTCCGGGAAAAATACCGTTCCGTTGATTATCTGCTCATTGATGACGTGCAATTTTTCGGCAAAAAAGACGGCACGCAGTTGGAATTTTTTCATACGTTCAACGAACTGCTGAACAGCAAGAAACAAATCGTCATGACCTGCGACCGGCTGCCGGAAAATATGGAAAAAGTCGAGCAGCGACTGATCTCGCGTTTCCGCATGGGTCTGGTCGTCGAAATTCAACCGCCGGACTTTGAAATCCGCAGCGCCTATTTACAGAAAAAAGCGGCCGCGGCGGACATTTCGATTCCGACCGAAGTCGTATCCTTTCTCGCGGAAAATTTTACCGAAGACTTTCGGGAACTGGGGGGCGTGTTTAATCGCATCGCCACATTACAGTCACTGTCGCCGGAGCCGATTACCGTCGAGTGGGCCCAGCAGCAGCTGGCCGATATCCTGCCCGCGGAACGACGCATTATTTTAAATCCGGATGTCATCATCAACGAAGTCGCGAGCTTTTATAAAATTCGCCGCGATAAACTGGTCGGCAAAACACGTCCGAAAAATATCGTTTTCCCGCGGCAAATTGCCATGTTTCTCTGCCGTGAAATGTTGGATTTATCCTTCAAAGAAATCGCGGCGGCGTTCAACAAAAATGATCACACAACCGTCATGCACGCCTATGACAAAATTTATAAAGAACTGCAGACCAATATCAAACTGCAGGAAGATATGCAACAGATCCGGCAATTTCTGACCGGCGGATAACCAGCGGATGAAGGGCGAAGAGGATGTGGATAACCATTGATGTTATCCACTTAACGGACATACATAAGGGATAAGGAGCGAAATTTTTGCTTTTATCCACCACTTTATTCACATGGATGCGAATAAGATTTATAAGATCTGTCCATCTTATCCACTTTTCCACCGCGTCTACTACTACTGCTATTATTTAACTGTAAACAATCAAAACATCGCCATCGTAAGGAGGCCATCATGCAATTATCGTTACCCACACAAGCTTTACAAACGGCATTGGATCAAGTAAGCCGTGCCGCTGCACCGAAAGTCGGTAACAATGCGTACGCGGGAATTTTATTGAGCGCTGCCGACAATATCTTGGAAATACAGGCGACGGATTACCAGGTCAGTGTGCGGGTCCGCACGCCAGCGACAGTCACTGAGCCCGGTGAAACGGTCGTATTGGCCGCGTATTTGCCGGAATTGATTAAAAAACTGCCGGCGGGTACGGTGGAAATCCAAAGTCAAACCGGCGCATCCACATTATTGATTCGCGCGGGACGCAGTGAAAATGAAATGGTAACCGGCGTCGCCGGCGAATTTCCTCATTTGGATGAATTGGATCATCCGCAACAATTCACGTTGCCGAGCGACCAGCTGCGCGATATGTACAGTCTGACGCAATTTGCTGTGGCGGGCGACAATCAACGTCCGATTTTCAGCGGTATTTTGCTGGAGGCGGGGGAGCGGGCGGCGCGCATGGTCGCTACCGATACGCATCGTTTGGCATTGCGGGAAGTAGCGCTGGCGGATGCGTTGGCGCAGCCGGTCCGGCTGGTGATCCCGGAACGCGTGCTCGCCGATGTGGTGCGTTTGTTACCGACAAATGAACCGGTCGATGTGGCGATTTCCTGGCACCGTGATTATGTCGCGTTCGAATTTGCGGGCGTATACTTTATGTCTAATTTGATTGCGGGTGAATTCCCGGATTATGAACGCGTATTCCCGGCACGTTTTGATGCGAAGGCGGTTATCGATCGGCGCGAATTTACCGCGGCATTGGAACGCGCGGCGTTAATTTCGCGCAACATGGCGTATAAAACCGTCACTTTAAAATGGGGCGACGACAGTGTGGAAATCAGCGCGACGAGCGCCGAAGTGGGAAGCACGGAAGAAACATTATCGGTGAACTATGAGGGAGAAGCATTGGAAATCGTGTTCAACTGTTTCTACCTGCTCGACATTTTAAAACGTTCGACCGGCGATAAAATTACCCTACATATCCTGCAAAACGGACCGATGCTTGTGGAACAGGAAAACGATCCGGATTACCGGTATGTGGTCACGCCGATGCGAGGGCATTAAGATGCGGGAAATTACGATTCATACGCCTTTCATTGCGTTAAATGAACTGTTGAAGCTGGCCGGAGTGGTCGGTTCGGGGGCGGAGGCGAAACTATTGATCCGCAGCGGTGAAGTTTGGGTCAATGGCGAATCTTGCACCGTAGTTCGCAAAAAAATTACCGTCAATGATCGCGTCGATGTGCCCGATCAAGGCAGCTTTACGGTTGTGTCCGAAGCATGAAAATCGCCACCGTTGCGGTGACGGATTTTCGCAGCTATGCGGAATATTCGCTGACGCTTGCCGCTCCGACGACATTGCTTTACGGCCCGAACGGTTGCGGCAAAACGAATCTTTTGGAAGCGATGTACTTGGCTTCCGTGGGAAAATCGCCGCGCACGAGTCATGATCGGCTGATGATTCGCCACAGCGCGGAGAGCGCCGCCGTTCGGGTCGATTTTACGCGCCATGAAGTAGCGCAAAAAATCCAAATCAATCTATATAAAAATAAACGCAAAGAAATGTGGATCAACGCGACGCCGGTTCGCCAAAAAGAATTGGTCGGAACATTGCACACCGTTTATTTCGGACCGGATGATTTACAACTGATTAAAGGCAGTCCGCAGGGACGCCGTCGTTTTTTGGATTTGAGTTTGGCGCGGGCGAGCTCGCTCTATTATGATGCCTTACTGCGCTATAATCGGATTTTAGCGCAACGCAATCAACTGCTGAAAGCGCAGCGGGCGGCGGATTTGACACCGTGGGATGAGCAGCTGGCAACGCAGGCCGTCTATATTACCCGCGCGAGAATGCAGGCGCTGGAGGAGTGGAACAGGCTGGTCGAACCGACTTCGCAAACCTGGTCGGCCGGGGATCTGAACGTGCATTTGGAATACTCGCGTTCGTATACAAAAGGCGAGGAAATTTCCAAAGCGGCATATTTGCATTTATATAAAGAAACGCTGGAACGTGATTTGCGAAGCGGTTTTACCTCCATCGGACCGCATCGCGCCGATGTGGTGTTTTACCATGACGATAAAAATCTCGCCGCGTACGGATCGCAAGGCGAGCAGCGGCTCGCCATTTTGGCGTTAAAATTATCCGAGACCACGTATTTAAAAGAACATGTTGGCGAATTACCCGTATTGTTGCTGGATGATGTTCTCAGCGAACTCGATGAGGAACGGCAACAGGAATTGTTACGCTGGACCGCCGACCGTCAGTTGCAATTGATTATGACCGCCGCGTATCGGCCGAATCGTTTACCGGAACCGGTCGATATACGGTGTTTGGAGAAATCCCATGGCGCATAATTTAAGTCCTTTACAACAGGCGCTCGCCGCCTGGACGGAGCAATGGAAAGAGCAACCGCAAATGCGGTTGTACCGATTGCAGGAAAGCTGGTCCGAAGTCGTCGGCAAAATACTGGCCAAAAAATCATTTATCGGGCAGTATGAGGGCGCGACGGTCACGGTGCTCGCGGATAATTCCGTCTGGCTGAATGAGCTTTTTATCCAGCGGGAAAAAATTGTCAAAAAATTGGCCGCCCGTTTTCCCGAATACACCATCACGGATCTGAAATTTCGCACCGGCCGCCGCGCGCAACAGACGCCAAAGAAAGCGGCGGAAAAACGGGAGCAGGAGCATATTCCCGCATTGACCGCGGCGCAGAAAGAAGAAGTAGCTGCGTTTTTTGCGGCGGTATCGGATCCGACCTTGCAACAATCGCTGATTCATTTGCGCGAACGGCAGCTGGCGTTGGAATTGGCGCGACGGGAAGCGGGTTTTGTACCGTGCACGATCTGCCAACAGTTGACGGATGCCGTCGACGGTATTTGTGAAATGTGTAAGTTGCGCGCGCAAGCGCAAGAACGTCATGCCGTCACCCGCTATCTGAAAAAACATCCGGCCGCGTCGTATCGGGATGTCATCGCGGCGGTGGGGACGAGTGAGAGCATGTATGCGCAGGCGCGGCAATACTTAATCTATCGCACGCTCGATCATATCTATCATCGTGTGGAAACGGCGGCGGAGCAGGTCATGCTCGCGAGTTTACTCACCGGTATCGAACCACGGGAACTGACGGAAGATCATGTCCATAATCTCTTGGCGAAGTTTGCGCGTAAAGCGGAAGATAAATGACGTAAAATAAAAAATAAGCGGATTTTATTCGTATTGACACTTACCCCATATAAAAATCAAAATAAGCCCATAATGGGCTTATTTTGATAAAATAAGTGTATTTTTCAAATTATTTATAGTATACTGTATATATTAGAATAAATTTTTGAAAAGAGGAAACTATGGCAGCAAATACTCGTAAAGCCGGCTACGGCGCGCAGGATATTCAAGTCCTGGAAGGGTTGGAGGCCGTTCGCAAACGTCCGGGGATGTACATCGGTGATACTTCGTCGCGCGGTCTGCACCATTTGGTGTATGAAGTGGTAGATAACTCCATCGACGAAGCGTTGGCCGGTTTCTGTACTCATATTGAAGTCACGATTCATCCGGATAACAGCGTGACCGTGGTCGATGACGGCCGCGGCATTCCTGTCGACATGCATAAAACCGGTCGTCCCGCGATCGAAGTCGTGTTGACGGTGCTCCACGCCGGCGGTAAATTCGGCGGCGGCGGCTACACGATCTCCGGCGGTTTGCACGGCGTCGGCGTATCTGTCGTCAACGCCTTGTCCGAAAAAATGGACGTACAAGTGCAGCGTGACGGTAAAATACATGAAATCGTTTTCGCCCGCGGTCATATCAGCGAACCGTTGCGTTCTTACGGAAATGTCGAAACCACCGGTACCAAAGTTACTTTTTTGCCGGACAAAGAAATTTTCAAAGAAGGCGTGGAATTTTCATTCGACACGCTCGCGTCGCGTTTCCGCGAACTCGCGTTCTTAAATAAAGGATTGCGCATTACGTTAACGGACGAACGCGACGATGAAAAGTATTCCGAAAGCTACCATTACGAAGGCGGTCTGAAATCCTTCGTCAAATATTTAAATACGAATAAATCGACGATTCATCCGAATGTGATTGACTTTGAAGGGGATCGCGACGGCATTTTTATCGAAATCGCCATGCAGTACAATGACGGTTTCAGTGAAAATGTCTACTCGTTCGCCAATAATATTAATACTATTGAAGGCGGTACGCATTTATCCGGCTTTCGCGCCGCGTTGACGCGCACCATTAACGATTATGCGCGGCGTTCGGGTCTGATTAAAGAAAATGAAGAAAATCTTTCCGGTGACGATGTGCGCGAAGGGTTAACCGCCGTTATCAGCGTGAAAGTCCCCAATCCGCAGTTCGAAGGGCAGACGAAAACGAAGCTCGGCAACAGCGAAGTTAAAGGGATTGCCGATACGTTGATTTCGGAAGGCCTGCGCGTTTACCTGGAAGAACATCCCGCCGACGGCAAAAAAATTATTGAAAAGGCGCTGCTGGCCAGCCGCGCTCGCGAGGCGGCCCGCAAAGCACGCGAATTGACGCGCCGTAAAAACGCGCTCGAAGTTTCAAGCTTGCCAGGTAAACTTGCCGACTGCTCCGAACGCAATCCGGAAATGACGGAAATTTACCTCGTCGAAGGTGACAGCGCGGGCGGCTCTGCGAAATCCGGCCGTGATCGTCGTTTCCAAGCGATTTTGCCCTTGCGCGGTAAAATTTTGAACGTCGAAAAAGCGCGCCTGGATCGCATTTTGAATAATGAAGAAATCCGCTCGATGATCACCGCGTTCGGTACCGGTATCGGACCGGAATTTGATCTCAGTAAATTGCGTTACTATAAAATTATCATCATGACGGATGCCGATGTCGACGGCGCGCATATTCGTACCTTGCTGTTGACATTCTTCTACCGCTACCTTACCCCGTTACTGGAAGAGGGGCACATTTATATCGCGCAGCCGCCGCTGTATCAATTGCGCAAAGGACGCAGCAAATGGTACATGTACAGTGACGAAGAATTGGCGCAAAAACTGGATGAGGTCGGCCGGGAAAATATCACCGTGCAGCGTTACAAAGGTCTCGGTGAAATGGACTCCGAACAACTTTGGGATACGACGATGAATCCGCAGTATCGCACGCTGTTGCAGGTCGGTATGGATGATGCCATGGCGGCGGATCGGATTTTCACCGTACTGATGGGCGACAAAGTGGAACCGCGCCGTCGTTTCATTCAGGAAAACGCTAAAAATGTTACCAACCTCGATCTGTAAAAAACGGCTTCGGCCGTTTTTTTATGCGATTTTTCAGGTAAACTTGCGCGCGTGATTCAGATGGATTCATTGATATATGACAAAATATCCTCGCCGCAAGAGAAATAAAAGCGATTAAAAATGGATTAGTACCATATATAGACATAAAAAGCACGATAATAAGAAACGACTACCATATACGTATATTACGTCATTAAACTCCTGTCAAAATCGATGGAAACAAGAGAAAAAACACTGAACTGCAGAGAAAAATAATAACCAAAAGGAATCTTTACGGAAAAAAAGTATTTTGGCTTGCATTTTCAGACTCTAATGCTATAATTGACCTAATAAAAAAATGAAAAGAAGGTGATGACAGATGGCGGAACCTCATTTGACAGACGGCTATCTTCCGGGAGAAGAGAATGCACCGAAATTGAAACGCAGTCTGAAAGCACGTCATATGAACATGATCGCCATTGGCGGCGCCATCGGTACCGGTCTCTTCGTGGCCGGCGGGGAATCAGTTTCCCAAGCGGGTCCGGGCGGTGCGCTGCTCGCATATTCACTCATCGGTATCATGGTGTATTTCTTGATGACGAGCTTGGGGGAAATGGCGACTTACATGCCGGTTTCCGGTTCATTCGGAACATACGCCGCACGGTTTGTGGATGAAGCATTCGGATTTGCGCTCGGTTGGAACTACTGGTTCAACTGGGCCATTACATTGGCGGCGGAACTGGTCGCCAGTGCCCTGATTATGAAATATTGGTTTCCCGATACACCGTCCATTGTCTGGAGCGCGTTATTTTTTGTCCTGATCTTCGGCTTAAACTATATGTCGACGCGCTTATTCGGTGAAAGTGAATTTATTTTTGCCGGCGTGAAAGTCATGACCGTTATCGTCTTTCTCTTTGTCGGTGCATTGTTGATTTTCGGCATCGGCGCCGAATCGCCCGGATTTACGAACTGGACGGTCGGAGAGGCGCCGTTTGTCGGCGGCTGGGCGGCCGTTCTCGGGATTTTCATGATCGCCGGTTTTTCGTTCCAGGGCACGGAAATGATCGGTGTCGCGGCGGGCGAATCGGAAAATCCGAAAGAAAACGTACCGAAAGCGGTCAACAATATTTTTTGGCGTATTTTGCTGTTTTATCTCGGTTCGTTTACGGTCATCGGTTTTCTGATTCCGTACACGGATCCCAACCTTTTAAACAGTTCGGTAGAAAATATTTCCATCAGTCCGTTTACGCTCGTCTTTGAACGTTTCGGTTTACCGGCTGCGGCAGGTATTTTAAATGCGGTTATTTTGACAGCGGTACTTTCGGCAGGCAACTCGGGCGTGTATGTATCGACCCGTATGTTGTACGCTTTGGCCGCGGAAGGTAAAGCGCCGAAAATGTTCCTGAAAGTCAATCAGCGCGGTATTCCGACCAATGCATTGTTTGCGACGGCCGCGTTCGGTATTGTGGCATTCCTGACGAGCTTCATCGGTGACGGTGTAACGTACAATTGGCTGATCAATATTAGCGGTATGGCGGGCTTCATCACCTGGGTCGGTATCGCGATTTGCCACTATCGTTTCCGCCGCGCGTATATTCGCCAGGGTTACGATTTGAATGATTTACCGTATAAAGCATCGCTGTATCCGTTCGGCCCGATCTTCGCGCTGGTCTTGTGCCTGGTTGTTATGGCGGGGCAAAACTATAGCGCTTTTACCGGTCCGAAAATTGACTGGTACGGCGCCAGTGTCGCGTACGTCGGCATTCCGGTATTCCTCGCCGTGCATTTTTGGTACAAAATGAAATACAAAACGAAATTAATCCCGCTGGAAGAGGTTAATTTGGATCCGCATGACGACGAATTGCTCGCGCAAAGCGGCGAAGAAGTTGACGATTGAATGAAAATAGAAGCGATCCCGAGAGGGGTCGTTTTTATTTTATAAAAAATTAAACAATAAAAGCGAAAGAGATAATAATTAGCCATTTACAGGGCTGGTTGATATAATATATCTAAACAAAAAATCGCCGTGGAAAAAAGACGATAGATGGAGGCAGCATAATGAAGCATTGGTGGCAATGGTTAATGTTGACGGTATTATGTTTGGCGGTGTGGGGATGCGGCAAAAGTTCGACAGCCGAAGTGCAGCCGCCATTGGTCAAAACGATGGTTATCGGCGCGACGGAAACCGCGGCGGAAAATTCGTTCTCCGGCACGGTGCACGGTCGTACGGAATCTCCTTTAGGATTTCAAATCCCGGGGAAAATCGTGCATAAATTCGTGCAGTCCGGCGATCGTGTCCAAACGGGCGATCCCTTATTTTCGTTAGACGCGAATGATGTGGAAGCGCAAGTCGACGCGGCGCAGGGACAGGTCGACGCCGCCGCCGCGCAATTGGAACTCGCGAATAAAACACTCGCGCGTATGGAAACTCTCTATGCGCAAGACGCGATTTCGGCGTTGAAAATTGACGAAGTTCGCAGCAAACAGCAATTGGCACAAGCGCAGCACGATCAGGCGCAGGCTGCTTTATATCGGGCGCAAAATCAGGCGTCGTTTGCCACTTTGCGGGCGGATCGTGACGGTGTTGTCGGCATGATCATGGCGGAAATCGGTCAGGTCGTCAGCGCGGGTATGCCGGTCGTGGCGATCGTCGATAACAGCAGTTTGGATGTGCAAATTTCCCTTACGGAAAAAAATATTTCCGATTATCCGGTGGGCAGCTCCGCCGAAGTGACATTCTGGGCGTTGCCGGACCAAAAATCGACGGCGGTGATGCGCGAAGTTTCACCGGCGCCGAATCCGAAAACGGGAACCTATGATGCGAAATTGACGCTCAGCGATCCGCCGGCGCAATTGGCGCTCGGCAGCACCGCCGAAGTGCATTTCACGGGCGCGTCCGGCGAGCAGATACTGGTACCTTTGAGCGCGCTTGCGCCGCAATCCAAAACGCCGGCCGTTTGGGTCGTGCGGGATGAGAAAGTCACTCTTGTCAACGTAACGACAGGGGCGTACCGAGGCGATCAGGTGGAAATTACCTCCGGCCTCAATAAAGGGGATCGGGTCGTTGTGGCCGGTGCGCAAAATCTGACGGAAGGGCAAGCGGTCCGGATATGAAATCATTTAACTTAGCGCGATGGGCGGTCAAACACCGCCCCATCGTTTACTTTTTTATCGTTTCGATCTTAATCGCCGGCATCGTGAGTTTCTTTGACTTGGGTCGGCGGGAAGATCCCGATTTTTCGATTCGTTCGATGACGATCGCCGCGGCTTGGCCGGGCGCGACCGCCGAGCAGATGAACGAACAGGTCACCGATAAGATCGAGCAGAAATTGCAGGATACCCCGGGGCTGGACTATATTAAAAGCTTCACCAACGGAGATACTACGGTCATTTACGTTTGGTTGCGCGAAGATCTTCCCAAAGAAAGCGTGCGGCCGACCTGGACCGATGTGCGCAATCTCACCAATGACGTTTGGCGTGAGCTCCCGAAAGGTGTCGTCGGTCCGTTCATGAATGATCGGTTTGATGATGTTTACGGCTCGATTTACGCGCTCACCGGGGATGATTTTTCCTACGAGGAGAAACGGGAATACGCGGAAACTTTGCGCCGTCAGCTATTGACCATTCCCGAAGTGCAAAAAGTAAAACTGATCGGTGTCCAAGAACAGACGATTTATATCGAAATGGAAGAAGCGAAACTCGCGCAGCTCGGTATTGATCCGCGCATGGTTTTCCAAATGTTGCAGCAGCAGGGCACATTGTTGCCGGCCGGTTCTGTGCGCACCGGTTCGCATAATGTCGCTTTGCGCATTACGGGACTTTTGGATTCCGCGGAAGCCATTCAAAATTTGTCCATTCACATGGGCGAGCGTTCCATTCGTCTCGGTGATATCGCGACCGTCAAGCAGGCATATGCCGATCCGCAAAATCCGGTCATGATGTTCAACGGCAAAGAGTCTGTCGGGATTGCGATTTCCATGGCGCCGGGCGGCAACGTTTTGAATCTCGGCGATGAGCTGACGGAGACGATTGCGCAGTATAAAAATGATTTGCCGGTAGGCTTGGAGATCGGTCAGGTCACCAACCAGCCGGAAGTCGTCACCGGCGCGATCAATGAATTTACACGGGCGCTTGCCGAGGCGATCGTGATTGTGTTGGTGGTCAGCTTCCTCGCGTTGGGATGGCGCTCCGGCGCGGTCGTAGCGCTGTGTATTCCGGTCGTTGTCGCGGCTACTTTCATCGTCATGCATTACTTTGCGATCGATTTGCAGGTCGTATCCTTAGGCGCGCTGATCATTTCTCTCGGTCTGTTGGTCGATGACGCGATCATCGTCGTGGAAATGATGCAGCGCAAATTGGAAGAAGGCGTGGATCGGTTGCACGCGGCGACTGCGGCCTATGAAATCACGGCGTTTCCGATGCTTTCCGGTACGCTGATTACCGCCGCCGCGTTTATCCCGATCGGTCTTGCCAAAGGGATTGTCGCCGAATACACGGCGAGTCTCTTTTCTGTCACCGCGATCGCGCTTTTAATTTCCTGGTTCGCCTCCGTACTCGTCAGCCCCGTACTGGGCTACCGAATGATTAAGGTGACACCGCCGGAAGAACAAAAGGAAACCCGTTGGAACGCGTTCCAGAAGAAGTTATTGAACGGATTTAAAAATTCGCTGGAAACCGTTTTGCGCTATCGTAAGACGGTTGTGCTCGCGACGATTGCCGCGTTTCTGATCGCGGCGATTTCCTATCCGTTGTTGAAAAAAGAATTTTTCCCCGCGTCTGTTCGACCGGAACTGATTGTCGAAACAGAACTTCCGCTCGGTGCGACGCAAGCAGCGACGAAAAAAATGACCAACGAGTTTACGGCGCATTTTTACGGGGACAATCGCGTTTCGTCCATTACCAGTTATATCGGCGAAAGCGCGCCGCGCTTTATTTTGCCGTTTGAACCGGTGCCGCCGCGCGCCAACTACGCGCAGACGGTCATTGTCGCGACAGACGCCGACGCGCGTCGCTCATTGCAAACCGATGTCGAGCGAACGTTAGCGGATCATTTTCCCGATGTCCGCAGCAATATTCGCTTGATTCAAACCGGTCCGCCGGCGCCGTATCCGATCATGTATCGTCTGTCCGGTCCGGATACAGAGCAACTGCAGAAGTACGCCAATGAAGTCGTGCAATTGATGCAGAAAGATAAAGAAATCAGTCTGGTCAATATGGATTGGCCGCAGATGACGCCATCCGTCGAAGTCAAAATCGATCAGGACCGGATTCGTCAACTCGGCGCGGATAATTACGCCGTCGCCGCCGATCTTTACACCAAATTGTCCGGCTACCAGGTATCATCGGCGTATCTCGGCGATCAACTCGTACCGGTCAAATTCCGTTTGCCGCCGGGACGTCAGCAATTGGGCGATTTGGCGAACCTTGCCGTGCATGTCGGCGGCGGCCGTTACGTGCCGCTCGGTCAATTTGCGACGCTCACGCCGACCACGGAAAATACGATGATTTGGCGGCGTAACTTAATGCCGACCATTACCATTCGCGCCAATGTCGCCGATGATACGCCGGCCGATACCGTTTCGGAGCGGATCTACACGAAAACGCTTGCGCATTTCCGCGAAAATCTGCCGACCGGATATTCTCTCGAATATGACGGCAGTGTCGAACGCAGTCACACGTCCGTACACTCCATTGTCGTCGTCATGCCGGTCATGATCTTCGTGATTCTCATGGTCCTCATGTTCCAGCTCGGCAAAATTCGGCTCATGCTCATGGCGGCCGTCACCGCGCCGCTCGGTCTGATCGGCTCCATCATCGCCTTGCAATTGACGCGTAAACCGCTCGGTTTCGTCGCCATTCTCGGGATCATTGCGCTGTCGGGCATGATCATTCGTAACTCGATCATTCTGCTCGATCAGATCGAAACGCACCGCGCGGATGGGGAACCTCTCCACGAGGCCGTCGTCAACGCCGCCATGATGCGTTTCCGACCGATCATGCTTACCGCGCTCGCCGCGATTTTGGGCATGATTCCGCTGATGCGTTCGTACTTCTGGGGACCGATGGCCTTCGCTTTCTCCGGCGGCCTGCTCATCGCGACGCTGCTTACGCTTTTCTTCCTGCCCGCGATTTACACATGGGTCTATCGGAAAGAAGAGTAAATAAAAAGATCCCATCCTCTATATAGAGGATGGGATCTTTTTTTGTAAGCGTACGTACGCCTGAAAGTCTACATTTCGTCGGAGTGGTGAAGTGCAGTTACATGTTGTCAGCCTGTTATACGAATAGGGCAATAAATGAAATAAAGTTATTAAAATAAACCGAAAAAATGGTATAATATGAAATAATTGGATTTATAAATCTTTTAGTCTATGGGAGATTTGCTGACCGTATTCTAAAGAGGCGAAAACAATCATATGTCGGATACATCCTTGGAATGGATAGCATCCGATTCCAAAGATGTATGAAAGGGAATGAAGTTCTCCCTTGGGTAACCTAAACCGTTTATTAAGCTGATGACTTCTACAATTACTTTTAGTTGCAGAAGGCATCAGCTTTTTGCGTTTAAGGGGGAATTTTTCATGTTAACATCATTATCACTTGTTTTTCTTCTTGGCTTAGCCATGGGGGCTATTTGTCAACGACTCAAACTTCCTAAAATCATCGGCATGTTAATGACCGGCATGGTATTGGGGCCGTTTGTTTTTGATTTTTTAGATCCTGCATTACTTTCTATTTCCGCAGATTTGAAAAAAATGGCGTTCATCATCATTTTACTCAAAGCGGGATTATCTTTGGACTTAGCCGATCTGAAGAAAGTGGGGAGGCCGGCTGTTTTACTCTCCTTTATACCGGCTACCTTCGAGATTATCGGGTATATTTTGCTTGCGCCTGTTATGCTTGGGATAACAAGAATGGACGCGGCGGTTATGGGTGCCGTTTTAGGCGCTGCTTCGCCGGCGGTTGTCATGCCCCAAATGGTACATTTCATGGAAAATAAATATGGAACAAAAAAAGCAATCCCACAGATGATTATGGCCGGTATTTCTTGTGACGGTATTTTTGTAATTGTATTATTTACCACATTTCTAGGCATGGCGCAAGGTGGGAGCGCCGGTATTACAGACTTTTTCAACGTGCCGATTTCGATCATTCTTGGTGCTGTTTTAGGAGCATTGGTCGGCTATTTGTTGTGTCTGTTTTTTGAAACCGCTTATGCGCATAAGTATTACGTAAGAAACAGCATGAAAGTAATCATCGTCCTCGGTTTTTCCTTTTTTCTGATTGCTATTGAAACTTGGTTGGAAGGTATCGTGGCGGTATCAGGCTTATTGGCGGTTGTCAGCATGGCATGTGTTTTGAAAATGAAAAGTACCGTTTTTGTATCGAAACGATTATCTGAAAAATTTGGAAAACTGTGGCTTGCGGCGGAAGTAATGCTGTTTGTTTTAGTGGGTGCAGCAGTAGATATCCGCTATACATTAGAGGCAGGAATTATGGCCGTATTGATGATTCTGACGGCACTACTTTTTAGATCTTGTGGCGTTTTACTATGCATGACAAAAACGATGTTGACATGGCAAGAAAGATTATTTTGCGTGATTGCGTATCTTCCGAAGGCTACCGTACAGGCGGCGGTCGGTTCGGTGCCGCTGGCGGCGGGACTTGAATGCGGAAACATTGTTTTGTCAGTAGCGGTGATGGCCATTGTGGTGACGGCTCCATTGGGAGCATGGGGAATGGATTCTACATATAAGAAATTATTAGATAGAGATTCAGTTGACTGATATTCTGATAAATTTATTTGTCTGATTAATATGTCAACCGGAATGCGAAAAGAAAATAATGGCAGCGGCGGCCGGCATGCAAAAAAGCGACTCGAGGAGCAAGGCTCCGGTCGGGTCGCTTTTTTATTTACTTCATTTGTAAAGGGGAAGGGTGTACCGCTTGCAGTTATGATTATCCGTGAACGTTATTCTTTATCCGTTTCACCGATTTTTTGCAATCAAAAACCGCCGCTCGGAAAAGGCTGCGTCTTCCTACGATTCGAAATCACTGACCGATAGTCGATTACGTTCCGTACCGAAAAGAATCTTGCTATAGATACGAGCGGCGGTTACTGCCTTTATCTACCGTCATTATAAAACGTGCGGGGAAATTACGCAACTAGCTTTCTTTGATTTCCCCGTCGGGGCCTTGCGCCTTTTTGGTGACGAGGATTTTATCGACTCGGTAGTTGTCGTTATCCATGACCTCAAACTGCATGTTGCGATACGAGATGATCTCGGTTTCTTTGGGGAGATACCCGAAGAGATAGATAACGAAACCGCCGAGCGTTTTGTAAAAATCTTCGCCCTCTTTGGGAAGCGCTTCGGTGATTTGAAAATATTCTTTAAATTCTTCGATCGGCAACAGTCCGTCGACGAGCCATGAGTTCGGCGTGCGTTTGACGATACGGTTGCGCTCCTCGATACGTTCGGCGACGCTGCCGGGCATGGCGCCCAAAATTTCTTCCAAAATATCGTGCAGTGTGACCATGCCTTCCGGCGAACCGTATTCGTCTAAAATGATGGCTTCGTGCGCATTTTTCGCGCGAAAGAGGTCGAGCGTTTTATTGAGGGTGAGCGTTTCGGGAATATACAGAGGCGTCGTGACGCAATGCGCGATGAGCGCGTGCCAGCGCATCTCGGGGCGGCGCAGACGCAATAACAAGAGATCGCGCAATTGGACAATGCCGCGAAAATCGTCCAGCGATTCATAGCCGACGGGCAGGCGCGTGTGCGTGGAGCGCAACAGTTGCGCGCCGAGTTCTTCTTCACTTTCGGCTAGATCGAGCCATTCCAGCTGCGGTCGCGCCGTCATGATGTATTCGGCGGGGATATCGTTTAAGCGAAAGACGCGATCAATGAGTTCGGGTTCGTCGGCGTCAAACGTGCCGAGACGGGCGCCCTGGCGAAGCAGAAAACGAATTTCTTCTTCCGTAACCGGTTGCTCCGCTTTGATTTTAATGCCGAGGAGCTTCAACGCGGCCGAGGTGGAAAATGTCAGAAACCAGACTAAAGGCAGGTTGATGCGCGCGAAAAGATTCATCGGGCGCGCGACCCAACTGGCTACGCTTTCCGGAGAGTTGATGGCGATGCGTTTAGGTACGAGCTCGCCGATCAACAGCGTCAAGAACGTGACGACGGCCATGATCAAAAAGAGGCTGATGGCTTGCGCGTATTGTCCCAGAGCCGGCGTGAGCGCGGCGGCCAACGGTTCCGATAAAGTCGACGCGCCGAGCATACCGGTGATGACGCCGATTGCGGTGATGCCGATTTGAATGGTCGAAAATAATTGGTTCGGGTCCTGCGCGATTTTAAGAGCCGCTTTCGCGCCGCTGTCACCTTGGCTCGCGCGTTGGGCAAGACGCGGTTTCTTGGCGCTGACGATGGCGAGTTCCGTAGCGGAAAAAACGCCGTTCGCAATGATTAAAATTAACAGTAATGCGATTTGCCATCCGGGATGGTCGCTGTCCATATTTATTCTCCTTGTCGAAAAAATACTATATTTACATATTTATAGTATAGTAAAAGTATAGCACAGAGAAAAATAGGAAGTGCAAAAAGGAATCTGCCGTCGCGCGACGAATACGTTAGTAAGGCAATGGCCAAAGGAGGAAGCTATGACACAGCGCAGAGATGTAGACACATACCGTTTGACATTAAGTGAATTATTGCACGAAGTGTGTGTCGAACTTTTGGACGGGCAGGATATGCTCGAAGATCTTTCCGCCCAACGTCGTGAGCATCAGGAAATGGATCAGACGGAGGATGGTCCCAATGCACCGGCGGTATATGAATTCGCCGAAGAGCAGATTCGCTTGCGGTTGAAACGGTACCGGGAACTCGGGGATCGGATTGATGAAATCATCACTCTGTATAACGAATTAGCCGATGAAGCGCTCGCGGAAGATGACGATGACGAAAGCGACGGAACGTTTTCCTATACGGGGGATGCGGATTGGCTGGAATGGGAAGAAGCCAAGCGCAATATGGACGAAGACGGTGGAGAAGACGATGCCGAAGATCCTGGCGAATATGAAGACGATGCTGACGATGATGACGATGATAACAATTACGAAACGGACGACGATCCCGATGACGAAAGCGACCGCGTTCAGGAATGGGCGCTGAAGAAAAAGAAAAAAGATAAAAAGAAAGACAAAAAGGAAAAGAAGAATAAAAAAGACAAGAAAGAAAAAAAGCACAAAGACAAAGAGTCTAAAAATAAAAGTGAAGTCGACGCGAAACAACTGAAAAAAGCAGAGGAAAGCTCGCAAGCAACGGTCACGACGGTCGTGGAAAACCGAGCCGTGAAGGAAGAGCCGACGAGAAAAACGGCAGCGAAACGTTCTGCCGCGACGACAAAAGCAAAGAGAAAAACCGCGGTAAAACCCGCGGCGAAACCGAAAGTCGCGTCGAAAAAATGAGCAAGTAAAAGATTCACCCGTCGAGCGGCGGGTGAATCTTTTTAGAAAGGAGATACGATGCGCAGACGCTGGATCATGCATGTGGATATGGACGCGTTTTACGCTTCCGTCGAGCAACGCGACCACCCGCAATGGCGAGGACTGCCCGTAATTGTCGGCGCCTCGGAACGGCGCGGCGTGGTGGCGACCGCCTCCTACGAAGCGCGCGCGTACGGCGTGCATTCGGCATTGGCGGGGAGCATTGCGCGCCAACGCTGTCCGCAGGGAATTTTTGTGCGTCCGCGCATGCATGTGTATCGTGAAGTATCCGCGTTGATTCATGAAGTGTTATATCGATACGCGCCCGAAATCGAGCCGCTGTCGCTCGATGAAGCGTTTTTGGATATCTCCGGCATGGGGACGCAGTTTCCGACGCTCAAAGCGCTCGGCCGCAGCGTGCAACGTGATATTTACGATGCGGTCGGTTTGTCGGCGTCGGTCGGCATCGGCGGCAATAAATTTTTAGCGAAGCTTGCGAGCGATTTGGAAAAGCCGCACGGTTTGGTCATTATTCCTTATGAACAGGCGCAGAAAATGATCGCGCCGTTGCCGGTGCGTCGTCTTTGGGGCGTGGGCCCGAAGCTGGAAGCGGAGCTGGAAACGCTCGGCTATGTCACGATCGCCGATGTGGCGGCGGCCGATCCGGATCAATTGGTGCGGCAGATCGGCCAGCAGGGCAAAACGCTTTGGGAATTGGCGCACGCTCGCGATGATCGTCCGATTGTCGCGCACGCGCCGCGCAAATCGATCGGGGAAGAGGAAACATTCGCGGAGGATCTCCACGCGGATGCGGATATTCGCCGTTACCTTTTGCGGGCGAGTGATACCGTCGCGCGCCGTTTACGCCAAAAAGGACTGGTCGCCCGCACGGTCACGCTGAAATTGCGTTACGGTTCGTACAAGACACTCACGCGCTCCGTGACGCTCGCCGATCCGATTGATTTACCGCAGGCGTTGTCGGCGGCGGTTTTCTCGTTGTATAATAAACTTAAACTCACAGAAGGTATACGACTCCTGGGCGTGACCGTATCGGGACTGTTGCCGGCGGGAACGGAGCCGATGTCGCTCTTCGCGGACGGCACGGCGCGCGAGCGCAAGGCGCAGGAAACGATCGACAAACTCCAGGACAAATATGGCCCGACGGCTATTCGCAGAGGATTTTGGTGGGACAGTGAGACAACCACCGGTGACGAAAGGGGAAAGAAACGATGAATGTTAATAAAGAACGCATGTTGAACGAATTTTACGAATTGATTCGCATCCCTTGCTCGACAGGTGATGAACGGGAAGTCGCCGATTTACTAAAAAAACGCCTGAAAAAACTGGGCGCGCAAGATGTTAAAGAAGATGATGCGGGCAGCAAAATTAACGGCAATGCCGGCAATATTATCGCCACTTTCGGCGCGACGATGGAAGGCTTGCCGACGGTCGCTTTCACGGCGCATATGGATTGCGTCGAACCCTGCGCGGGGATCGAACCGGTCTTGAAAGACGGCGTGATTACGTCAAAAGGCGATACGATTTTGGGCGGCGATGACAAATCCGGTGTGGCCGCGATTTTGGAAGGCTTGCGCCTGATGAAAGAAAACGCTCTGCCGCACGGCAAGATCGTTGTCATCTTCTGCGTGGCGGAAGAAGGCGGCTTACGCGGCTCGCGCAATATCGACACGAAACTTACGCAAGGCATCGATTTCGGTTACGTTATGGATTCGTCCGGCGCGCCGGGTAAAATCATTAACCAGGCACCGGGTCAAAACGCGATTCGCGTCACCATGCACGGCAAACGCTCGCACGCGGGCCTGGCGCCGGAAGACGGCGTGAATGCCATCGTCATGATGGGCACGGCGCTGGCGCGTCTGCCGTACGGTCGTATTGATGAAGAAACCACCGCGAACGTCGGTTTCATCGACGGCGGCATCGCGACGAATATCGTGGCGGATAAATGCAACGTCAAAGCCGAAGCGCGCAGCCGTGATTTGGCCAAATTGAAACAGCAGACGGCCGCGATGAAAGAAGCGTTCATGTCCGTGGAAAAAGATTTTCCGGGCGGCAAAGCGGAAGTCGAAGTGGAAGAAATTTATCAACCGTACCTGGTCGATGAAAACAGCCTCTGCATCGAAGTCGCCAAACGCGCGGCGAAAGAAGCGGGTCTGGAACCGAATGTCGGCGCGACCGGCGGCGGCAGCGACGCGAACAACTTCAATAAACACAGCTTCCCGGCAGTCGTACTTGCGACCGGCATGACCAAAGTTCACACGCCGGAAGAATGCCTGTTGGAAGAACACCTGTACCAAACCGGTGAATGGGTATATCGCATTATTGAACAGTTGCCGCACGCGCAGCACTGAAACGCAAATAATATTGTCGTTTAAGCATTAAAAAAAGAGCCCTCGCGGCTCTTTTTTTGTGGAACAAGCGGAATAAAAAGAAGTAAAAATATTTTCGTCGTCAAAATCAAATTTGTGGAAAGCATGTGGATAAGTGTAAATAATGGTGGCTTATCCACGTGCTTGTTCACGTTTATCCACGTGTCCATGGTAAAAGCACAATTAATTTAATGAGAATTCCGTAAACTAGCAGTTTTTGCAAACAATACACTGTCAGTAGACAGCAATCTATGTGGAAAACTTTTTCACTTTCTTAATAATAACTGCCGACACAGAAATGAAAATGCTTGTAAAGAAAAGGTTAAGACACTGGTTTAAAAATAAAATAAAGAAATAAAATGGCGTGGATAACTTGAAAAGTTCGGTGGATAAATAATTTCTGTGCACAGCAAAAAGCAATTTAAAGTGAGAAAAACGTGTAAAATCGGCGCTGTTAAATGTTCGGCTTAGGTAAAAATGTATTTTCCGAGAAGGTTTTCCACCGTTTGCTGCGTTTCGCGGCGATGTCGTGGACAAGTTGCCAACGCAGCGCGTTAGCGTAGACGAATACGCTTATATAGACACTCGATATGGATGAATCCGCTCATTTTTGCGGTCGAGCCTATTCTTTTGCGAAAACGGGTCGTGTCATTGCGAAGATAATGAAATGTGCGATGCGGCTTTTATTTGGCTTCGATGTATTTGCATTTTGCCGCATTGCTATCGCTACAAAACGGCATAAAACGATAAAAATCTTGCTTCGCGCGGCGGTATCTGTTACCATAGGCTAATTATTATAACGAGGAGGAGACGCCAATGAATAAGCATTTTCGCCGCGGTTTGGCGAAAGGAGTGCCGATTGCCATCGGCTATATGCCGATCGCGATCGCGTACGGTGTCTTATCCTCCGTGTACGGCATGCCCGCGTGGTTCGTGCTGGCGTCATCCGCGATCGTCTACGCCGGTTCCGCGCAGTTTATGGCGGCGAACTTGATGATTACCGGCACGGGCGTGTGGGAAATTATTTTAACCACGCTGGTGGTGAATTCCCGCAACCTGCTTTTGGCGGCGGGGCTCGCGCATAATTTGGAAGCGGGGGCGACGAAGTCGGAGCGTTTGGCGGTCGGTTCGTTGACGACCGATGAATTATTTTCCGTCGCGCTCCTAGAAAAACATCAGGCCTTGCCGCCGGCGTATGTCATCGGGATCGGTCTGTCGGGATATCTCTCCTGGGTAGTCGGTACGGCATTCGGCATCGGACTGACCGATTTATTGCCGCCCGCGCTCGCAAGTTCCATGGGCATCGGTTTATACGCGATGTTTCTCGGCTTGCTGGTGCCGGCGTTGCGGGAACAGCCGCAGGCGCGTTTGGTGACGCTGATCGCGGTCACGATGAATTTGCTGTTGTACGCGTTGGCGACATTGCTCGGCATCGGCCACGGTTTGACGATTTTCATCGCGACAGTCAGCGCGGTCGCATTGGTCACGGCGGCAAAGAAGCGATTACAATGGTAAATCAAAGCGATGCCTTTTATATTCTTTTGCTGATCGGCATGTGGTTCGTTACTTTGGTGCCGCGCATTGCGCCGCCGTTCTTTTGGCGAGCGGATAAAGTGCCGCCGAAACTTTCCTTTGCGCTTGCTCTGATCCCTTTCGCCGTGTTGGGCGCGTTGATCGTGCCCGGCGTATTTGTCAGCATGGAGGAGACGCCATTGCTCGCCACGACGGTGTCGTTGCTGGTTGCGATCGGGCTCGCGTTTTACCGCGCGAATTTAGTGCTCATCGTCCTCGCGAGCATTTTGGTGCATTACGGTCTGAGCGTACTGGTCGCCGCGTAAGCAAAGAAAATAAAAAGAACGGACAGGAATGTCCGTTCTTTTTGTTTACTCTTTTTTCTCATGAGGATCCGTCAATAGCAGCGGGACGGTTGTCACGATCACGTCAAATCGATTTAAAAGCTGCCAGCGCAGCTGCAAACCTTGTTGGTTATGCAACAGACGCTCCCAGCCCGAGCCGACCTCAAATTCCGGAATTAATACCGCAATCGACGCGTCGGGGTGGCGGTCGCGAAATGCTTTGATGTAATCCAACAAAGGCTCGGAGAAATCCCGATACGGCGACGGTATTACCTCAATTGAAATCTCAGGCAAAAGTCGGTGCCATTTTTGGCGGACACGTTCGCCGGCCTCCGCGTCAATGGCGATATGGAGCGCGTGAATGTGCGCATCGTCGGTAATGTCGCGCGCGTAACGCAAGGCGCGCGCGACGGCGCGCGTGGGACTTGCGACCGGCAACAACACGTGGTGCTCGTTGACCGGTTGCGCCAGAATATTCGTCAGCTCTTCCGAGGAAAGTGTCAACGCTTCCCGTACCTTTTCGTAGTGCGTGTGAATCGCCTTAAATATGCGCATTAAAATCGGCAGGAAGATTAAAATGATCCAGGCGCCGTGAATGAATTTGGTGACTAAAATGATGCCCACGACGGCCGCCGTGACCAGCGCGCCGAAGCCGTTCAGCAAGAGTCGTCCGTACGGGCGCGGCTGTTGGCGGAGCCAATGCACGCAAAGACCCGCCTGGGCCAATGTGAAGGAAAGAAATACGCCCACTGCGTACAGCGAAATCAAATGCTCCACACTGCCGTGGAACGCGACGATCAGTCCGCCGGCGCAAAGCGACAGTAAAACGATGCCGTTGGCAAAGGAAAGGCGCGAACCGCGCTGCGCGAGGTAGCGCGGCAGGTAGCCGTCTTGCGCCAAAATGGACATCAGCGGCGGCAAACCGTTGTACGCGGTATTGGCGGCTAAATATAAAATCACCATGGTCAGCAGCTGGAAGATGAAATAACCGGTTCCGCGTCCCCACACGGTTTCCGCCAAGAGGGAGAGCAAGGTGCGGTCCGCGCTCGGCAGCAAGCCGAAATGCACGATGAGAAAACCCGTGGAGATCAGCAGCGTCGACAGGATAATCGCCATTACGGCAATTGTTCTTTTCGCGTTTTGCGCTACCGGTTCCCGGAATGCTCCCGCGCCGTTAGCAATCGCCTCCACGCCGGTCATCGAAGAACAACCGTTGGCGAATGCCAACAACAGTAAAAAGCAAAGGGTGCCCGGCGGGAGCATGGTCGTCGCCTGCGGCAGAATGACCGGTGGTCGACCGAGCACAAAAATTTGGTAGATCCCCGATCCGGCGATCATCAGTGCCGTGATCAAAAAAGCATACGTCGGCCACACAAAGGCGTTGGACGCCTCGCGCAAACCGCGTAAATTGATCAGCATCAATATCGCAAACACCGCGAAGAGATCAATGGAAATTTGGTACGGTATGAGCTCCGGCCACGCGGAAATCAACGCTGCCGTGCCGGACGATACCGATACGGCGACCGTCAGCACGTAGTCCGCGCATAAACTCGCCGCCGCGAGCAGCGCCGGATATTCACCGAGATACTCCTTGGCGATCGAATAGGCACCGCCGCCTTGGGGATGCACCTTGATGACCTGCGCGTAGGAAATCGTAATGATGAAAAGCAGCGCTACGATCGCGGCGATAATCCACGGAAAGTAGTCGTATAAAATCAGCCCCGGCAATACCAAAACCAGCGCGATTTGTTCCGGGCCGTAACCGATGGAGGAAAGCGCGTCAGACGAAAAGATCGGCAACGCTTTCCACTTCGGCAGCCGTTCGTGGCTGAGTTCCGTACTCTTGAGCGGACGTCCTAAAAGCAATTGAGAAAATGAAGAAAATGTAAATTTGCGCATTAAAAATAGACCTCCCGGTCCCATGGGACCTTACTTTTTGCCTACGAGGTTAGCTGTCGGGTTAGAAGCATAAGGTTGTCTTCCTCTTTCGATTCACCCCAAGATTTGGTTCCCCCGTTTTCGTCAGAAAATTCGGCATTTCATTTTACTTCCACATTATAGCGCCGCGGAAATGTCTTGTAAATAGGAAAAAACAGCGGCTGGCGACGTAACATAAATCCGTCGGCAAAACGGACTTCGTCGCCGCTAAAAAGTTCATAAATGCTCTTTTATGACTGTTTTATGGCGTTAAATCGTGCTATACTGAAATTACAGATAGCATTGCGGCAAGGAGGTGTGCCCATGCAAAAGGGAACGAAAGCAACTGAACAGGAGTTGCGCGTGATGACGTCTCCGTCCGAGATTCCGGCGAAGAAGCTGAGTGTATTGTACATCTTGACGATACTGCGCCGCTTTTCCGATCCCGAACATCCGCTGTCGCAGCAGCAGATTCTGACGCACCTGCAAGAAGACTATGGAATGGTCTTAGATCGTAAAGCCGTCAAACGCAACCTGGTCAATCTCTTGGAAGCGGGCTATCCGCTCGGTTACAAACCGTGGCAACGCAAGAGCGCGAGCCGCGAAAAAGTGGAAAATGTCTACGGTTCGTGGTATTACGAGCATGAATTCGCGCCGGTGGAACTGACCACGCTCATTGACGGCCTGTTGTTTTCGCATTTACCGGCCCGGCAGGTCGAGGATATGATCCAAAAACTGTTGCGGTTGCAAAGTCGGTATTATACGAATCCCACGTTGGGAGTTCACAACATTCCGAATGAAAACTGGCTCAACTGGCAACAGGAAAGTCCCGCCAACGCGCAGATGCTGTATTCGTTGGACGTCTTGAATGAAGCGATTGAAACGCAGCAACCGGTCGTGTTCCATTACCTGCAATACGGTCCGGATAAGCAGCAGCGGCCGCGCGTTCGCCGGCATCGCAAGCGTCCGCATCGCTACCGGGTGAGCCCGTACGCGGTGGTCGCGACGAACGGTCGTTTCTACCTGATCGGTAATACCGAAGGGCATGATGATATTTCGCATTACCGCGTCGATCGGATGCAGGATGTGCGAATCGAAAAAAAACGTGAGGTTCGTCCGTTGCGCGAAGTGACGCAGTCGGGTGATGACGAATTGCATTTACCGAAGCATTTGGCGGAGCATGTCAACATGTTCGCCGGACCGGCGGTACCGTGTTTATTCCGCTGTGATCGCGAGATCTTGGACGCCGTCATGGACGATTTCGGAACCTCCTGCACGATCAGCGAAGTTACGGACAAAACCGTGGTCGTCGGAGTCACCGTGAACGCTACCGCGCTCTTCCACTGGTCGTTGCAATTCGGTCCGGCCGTGAAAGTGCTGGCGCCGGCATCACTGGTGCACGATCTGCAACGGGCGGCCATCGCCATGGCGGACGCGTATCGCCATGAAGAACCGTTATATTTTGATCATGTTGAGATGAGGTGACGTCGATGAAACGAGGCTATATCCAGGTCTATACGGGAGACGGTAAAGGCAAAACCACCGCCGCGATCGGGCTTGCGATTCGCGCCGTCGGCGCCGGTCTGAAAGTCTGGCTGCTGCAGTTCATGAAGTCGGAATACTACAGCGAGCAGAAAATTTTGGACGGAATTTCACCGCTTCTCTATCGGGAGTCGCTGGGTAAGCCGTATTTCATCGCGCCGGAAGGAACGCTCACCGAAGAAACTAAAAAAGCGCTTACCGATGTCGTCGTGTTTCCGCCGGGAAATCCGCCCGCCGAATACGTCGAAGCGTGCCGCAACGGCGTGGAGATCGCCGCGCGAACGCTGGCGAAAGGCGAGTACGATGTCGTGATCTTGGATGAAATCAATGTCGCGTTGCATTTCGGTTTGGTTACGCGCGAGGATTGCGAAGCGTTGATCGCCGCCAAGCCCGCCGGCACCGAACTTATTTTCACCGGTCGCAAAGCGCCGCAATGGTTAGTTGACCGCGCGGATCTGGTGACCGAAATGCGCAACGTGAAACATTACTATGACGCGGGTGTCGCGAATCGTCGCGGCATCGAAGACTGAAGGAGTGGGGAAAGATGGAAATAGTGACCACGATCCTTTGGGCGTTGCTTGCACTGATTATCCTCATTCTTGTCGTGTTGCTGATTTTTTTGTGGCAGCGCGTTCATTATGAATTCGCCGTGCAGAAATATGAGGGCATGGCGACCCGCGTCAAAATCGATTGGGCGTGGGAGCTTTTAGCGGCGCAGGCGCGATATGACAGCGGCGCCGGACTTTTCTGGGAAGTGAAATGGCCGTTCGGCGGCATGAATTCGCACCCGGAATCTAAAGCGGAAGGCATCGAAGCGCGGGCCAAACAAATGGAAGAACAGGCCAAAGAAGGTAAACAACGGCGCAAAAAAGCAAACGAAGACGCGGAAGCGATTCGTCAAAAGGCGGCGGAGCGCGCCGAAGCCGCCAAAGCCGATGCCGATTACTACGCGGAAGAAGAACGGCTGCGTAAAAAAACGGATTCCGACGACGCCGCCGAATGGGATAGTCTGGAGCGTGAAGCCAAACGCCATCGCGAACGGCAGGAAGCGCGTGACGAGGACGACAAAGCAAAGCCGCAACCGGGCGTAAAAGACTATCTCGGATTAGTCCGTTACGCCTTGGCGCAAGATATTTTACAACCGCTGGCAACGTATCTTTCCCGTTTATGGGGACGAGCCAAACCGCGTTATGCGGAAGGCGAAGCGACGGTCGGGTTGGCGGATCCGTACACGCAAGGTCTTTTGATGGGCGCGATGTATGCATCGTTGCCCGCGCTGGCGTCGCGTACCGGATTTGTCTTCAACGAGGAAGTGATCGAAGGTCGCTTTCGCACCGGCGGCGGCATTCGACCGCTGGCTGTTGTTTGGGATTCACTGCGACTTGTCTGTGCGGCACCGGTCCGCAAGACCGCATGGTACTACTGGCGTCACGTCATCAATAAGGAGGAATGACAATGGAAACGAAGAAAACGAACGAACCGACGGTAACCTATACGAGTGACAAAATTGAGGCGCTGTTCCAGAGCTTCAAACACATGATTTCGGTGGAAACCGTCGTTGGCGAAGCGGTACATATCGGAGACACCACGCTCGTGCCTTTTGTGGACGTGGCATTCGGTTTCGGTACCGGCGGCGCCGGAACGAAAGGCGACGGCGCTGGTGGCGGCGGCAAAATGACGCCGACCGCGATTTTGGTCATCAAAGGTGACCGCGTGGAACTTTTCTCCGTGAAAGACGGCAACAAGAGCGGCGCCTTTGAAAAATTGCTAAACATGGTGCCGGAAATTATCGACAAAATGCGCAAAGACAAATTTATTTACATTAAGGAAGACGAAGAACTCCATCCTTGAGTTCTCACGCGCCCCTAATTTGCGCGCTGTATCTCGATACGCTACACTATACGCAAGGCATAATGCCAAAAGGAGGCACGAATGAAACAAAAAATGATAGCGCTCGCGCTCACCGGAGTGTTCGCATGCGGCACGATGCTGACCGCGGCGGCAGCCGGTATCGGCTACGTGAATCAGCAGGCTCTGATGCAGGCGCATCCGCGCATGATGAAAGCCCAGTTGACGCTGAAAGCGGAAACGCAAAAACAGCAGCAGAAGTTTGACAAAGAAGTTGTCAAACTGAAAGACGATAACGCGAAACGCGATCTCTACATGAAATTGCAGAGAGAATTATCGGAAAAAGAACAGGAACTGATAGGACCGATTATGCGGGATGTTCAAAAAGCGATCGAAAAAACCCGTCAGGAAAAAGGCTTGGACGCCATTCTGGATCGTGACGCGGTAGTGGCCGGCGGCCAAGACGTGACCGTGGACGTGCAGAAAAAATTTTAAGCCGTAACATAAAAAACACCTCATGCGAGGTGTTTTTTTGTGCCGCGAAAGGTTTACGGCAAGCGGCAACCTTTTCGCAACATAAAGAGTGATTGTCAGTCGGCGATGGGAAATTACCGCACGACGTGCGGATTCGGAAAAAATTTCTACACGCGTCGCTGTCAACTTGCGCGCGAGGAGTGGTAGAAAAATTTGGAGAAATTATAAGGTCGCAACAAAAAATTCGCGCATGGATTTCGCATCCGACTTTACATAAAAATGATCTGTGCTATACTGAACAACGGAGATAGTATTCGCTTGAAACTATACTCATTTTGACCCGTAGTTCATGCCCTTCGTAAGTAGTCATGGGCGCTTTTCGAGCGCGCATGATTTTTTTATTGCAAGGGGGGAACCAATGACGATTTCCATGTTACAGGGAAAAATCCACCGGGCCACCGTAACCCAGGCGGAATTAGATTATGTAGGAAGCATTACGGTAGACAGTGCATTATTAGAAGCCGCCGGTATTCAAGAATACCAGGCAGTGCAGATCGTGGACGTGAATAACGGCCAACGTTTCAGCACGTATACCATTGCCGGTGAAGCCGGCAGCGGCGTGATTTGCTTAAACGGCGCAGCCGCCCGCTGCGTCAGCGTCGGGGATAAGATCATTATCATGGCGTACGCCGACCTCACACCCGAAGAGGCGTCACAGCACCGACCGACCGTCGTATTTGTAGAGGAAGACAACCGTATTCATCGCGTAACCGATTATGAACAGCACGGCAGGTTAAGCGACCAGGCATAGGACTGCGGGGTCAAAAGAGGCTATCTTCCAATCTACTGAAAAGGACGGATATCCATGCAAATTTGTACTACCGTTGCCGAGGTGCGCGCCTTAGTCGACGCCTGGCACAAAGAGGGAAAAACCGTCGGTCTCGTGCCGACGATGGGCTTTCTGCATGAAGGCCATGAAAGTTTGATTCAAAAAGCGGTCGCGGAAAATGACTGCGTAGTCGTTTCCGATTTTGTCAATCCGACGCAGTTCGGACCGCAGGAAGATTTGGAAGCGTATCCGCGCGATTTCGCGCAGGATAAAGCGCGTTGTGAAAAAAATGGCGCCGCGGCGATTTTTCATCCGACGCCGGAAGAGATGTACCACGATCCGGCGGCGTATGTCAATATCGAGGGATTGTCGTCGACATTGTGCGGCAAGTCGCGCCCGATTCATTTTCGCGGCGTGTGCACGGTCGTCAGCAAATTATTTAATATTGTCCGGCCGGAGCGGGCGTACTTTGGCGAGAAAGACGCCCAGCAATTAGCGATTATTCGCAAGATGGTCACGGATTTGAATTTTCCGGTGACGATTGTCGGTTGCCCGATCGTGCGCGAAGCGGACGGTTTGGCGAAATCGTCCCGCAACACGTATTTGAGCGCGGCGGAACGTCGCGCCGCGTTGTGCCTGTCGCAAGCGGTGAAAAAAGGTCAGCAAACGATCGCGCCGAAGATGACGGCGGCCGATGTATTGCAGCCGATGCGTGAGATTTTGGACAATGAACCGCTCGCCCGTGTGGATTATTTGGAAATGGTGGACGCGCAAACCATGCAGCCTGCAGATCGCGTTGACAGGGCTGTTTTGGTCGCGATGGCCGTGTATATCGGCAAAACGCGTCTCATTGATAATTTCTCGTTCGATCCGGCAGGTGCGCGATGAAAACGATCGTGAAGATCACCGGCGCGCTCACGCGCTACATCGGCGCCATCATCATCATTTTCACGGCGTGGGCCTTTTGGCAACCGGAATTATTCGGTTGGGCGGTACAGTATACCGCTTGGTTTTTAGGCGCGGCGATGTTCGGCATGGGGCTTTCCATTCACGCCGAAGATTTCGCCGTTGTGTTCGCCCGTCCGCGGGAAGTGCTTTTGGGCGTGGCGTTGCAGTATACGGTGATGCCGGTCGCCGCGTGGGCGTTGGCGGCCGGCTTGGGATTGCCGACGGACTTGGCGCTCGGCGTCATTTTGGTCGGTTGCTGCCCGGGCGGCACGGCGAGTAACGTCATTACGTACATCGCCGGCGGCGACGTCGCGCTTTCGGTCGGCATGACGATCGTCTCGACGCTTTTGGCGCCGCTGGCCACGCCGTTCTTGGTGTTCGGTCTCGCCGGTGCGTGGGTCAATGTTTCGCTTTGGGCGATGATTATTTCCGTCGTCAAAGTGGTCTTGATTCCGGTCCTGCTCGGTCTTTTGCTGCACACGCTGTTCCGTTCCAAAATCAAACCGGTACAGGATGTTTTCCCGTTGGTTTCGGTCGCGGCGATCGTTTTCATCATCGCCGGTATCGTGGCGGTGAACCGCGAAAAAGTGTTGACGAGCGGTCTGATTGTGATCGGTTTAGTGGCGATTCACAACATGGTCGGTCTCGGCCTCGGCTACTTGGCCGCGCGGCAAGCGAAAGCGTCGTACGCCAAAACAACGGCGATCGCGATCGAAGTCGGCATGCAAAACAGCGGTCTTGCGATTGCGCTGGCGACGGCGAACTTCGCCGCCAATCCGTTGGCGACTTTGCCCGGCGCGATCTTCAGCGTTTGGCACAACATTTCCGGCTCGCTCTTTGCCAGCTATCGTCGTCGGGAAGAACCGGATACAGCAAAGGATTCGGTCGAACAGTTGCCCTGGGAAACAGAGTAAGCATATAAAAAAAGACTCTCCGCGGAGAGTCTTTTTTGTTGCGTCAAATTCAGATAAACATCGGATACACGAAAATTTGAATCAAGCGCGCGATGCCGACGTAGATTGCGAACGCGGCGGCAATGTGCAGCACGTGAAATTTTTTATTTTGCGGCTGCGGGCGATCCGGCAGCCAAATCAGAAAAATCGCGTACGCGAGCGACAGAATCGGCACGAGCATGATGTACACGTATTCCACCGGCCGACCGACGCGACTGAGACGCATGCCGACGGCGAAGAAAAGAATTGCCACGCCGATGTTGCCGATGAGATTTAGGGGGAAGGATGTGGGGATAAGATCCATGAGCGTCATTGCGCCCATTACGACACCTGTGATAAGACCGCAGATATATGTCGTGCGGCCAAAGCCGTTTTGATAATCCGATTGGGTAGCCATATATACCTCTTTTCAAAATATCAGCGAGCGTCTTCGCCCACTTTGGTAAAATGCAACGCATGGTAGCCGCACAACGCGAGCAACAAGCACGCGCCGATAAAATACGACAGCAGCGGCGGCCAGCTTCCGTACATGCCGTACAACGCGCCCACGCCGACCGGTCCGATCGCCGCTAAAAGATACGCGATTGCCTGACCGACGCCGGAAAGGCGCGACGCGATCAGAGGGTTCGCGGCGCGTACCGCGAAGGCGAGCATGCACAGACTGAACGTGGCGCCGGCGGCCAGCGCGATCCAAGTGATCGCCGCCGTCAGATATAACGGCGTTTGCGCGGCAAATACGAAATAAAAACCCGTAAGATATATCAGACCCGCCGCCGCGCCGTAGTGACGGCGATAGCGCCCCTGCGCCAAAAGCGGCGTCAAAAGGGAAGCGGGCAAACTGATCAGCTGAAACAGAAACGAATAGTAACCGCCGAGCGCCATATCGTAACCTTTCGCGACGACCCAATACGGCAACCACGTGACCAGCGAAAAATAGACCAGAGATTGCAAACCCATAAACAACGCGACCCACCACGCTGCATAGTGGGAAAAGACCGCGCGAATGGAAAGCTCTTTATGCGCACGCGCCGTCGGTCGCCGATTCGGTAATGAAAACCACAGTCCCGCGCCCACCACCGCCGTCGCCGCCCAGGAGGCGCACACGAGTTGCCAGCCGTAATGCGCGGCGAGCGGAATCACAATCGCATTGCTGACGGCATTCATACCGTTCATCGCGACGACAAAAATACCGGTCGCCAGCGCCGTATGCTCGGGATACCAAACTTTGGTGAGCGTCGGTAAAAGCACATTGCCGATCGCGACGCCCGCCGAAAGCAGCACGGTTCCGGCGAAGAGACCGGTGATGCCCGCGTACGAACGCAGGACAGCGCCTGCCGCCAACAACACCATCGCGCCGCCGAACAGTCGCGTCATGCCGCAACGGGGAATCCAGTTGCCGACAAAAGGCGATACCGCCGCAAATACCAGCAGCGGCAGTGTCGTCAGCATCCCGATCGTCGCGTGCGACAGACCGAAGTGCGCCTGCAACACCAGCAACAACGGCGTCAGCATCAAAAACGAAGCGCGTAAATGCAGCGTGCTCCAACCCAATACCACGCCATGTTGTAAATTCATTTTACACCCCTTAATCGATACCTCTATCGTATAAAAGCGCGGGCATTCTGTCAAACATAGTGAAAGTCTCGCGATACAAGAATAAAAACTTGAATTTCCGTGGAATTTTTGCAAAATTTTCACATAGTTAAAAAATAGAAATAAATACGTTTAATAAAAATATTTTTTCCTCACAAATGTGCTATAATCAACATATATTCAATTTTTAGCGAGAAAGGGGTTTATATGGCAACAGAATGGCAACACGGCGCCATCGTACCCGTGGATATTGAAGAACAAATGCGCACCAGCTACATCGATTACGCGATGAGCGTTATCGTGATGCGCGCGCTGCCGGATGTCCGCGACGGTTTTAAACCGGTACACCGGCGCATTCTTTACGCGATGCATGAAGGCGGTCTCACCGCCAATAAACCGTATCGTAAATCCGCGCGTGTCGTCGGTGACGTCTTAGGTAAATACCACCCGCACAGCGACTCGGCCGTTTACGATGCGACGGTGCGTTTGGCGCAGGATTTCTCGACGCGGTATCCGCTGGTTGACGGCCACGGCAACTTCGGTTCCGTCGACGGCGACTCACCGGCGGCGATGCGTTACACGGAAGTCCGCCTGGCCAAAATCGCGCAGGAAATGCTCGAAGATTTGGAAAAAAATACCGTCGACTTCATGCCGAACTACGACGAATCCTTGCAGGAACCGGTCGTTTTACCGTCGAAGATTCCGAACCTTTTGGTCAACGGTTCGTACGGTATCGCCGTCGGCATGGCGACGAACATTCCGCCGCACAACTTGGGGGAAGTGGTTGACGGTCTCTGCCTTTTGATCGACGATCCGAATACGCCGATCGAAACCTTGATGAAACACATCAAGGGACCGGACTTTCCGACCGGCGGTCTGATTCAGGGCCGCGAAGGCATTAAAAAAGCGTATACCACCGGCCGCGGCGCGATTAAAGTGCGCGCGCGCGTCGAAATCGAGGAGATGGCGAAAGGGAAAAACCGGATCGTCGTCACCGAAATTCCGTACCAGGTCAACAAAGCGCGCGTCGTCGAAACGATCGCGAAACTCTCGCGCGACAAGATCTTGGACGGCATCACTGCTTTGCGCGATGAATCCGACCGCAACGGCATGCGCATCGTCATTGAACTGCGCAGCGACATCGACCCGCAGATCATGCTGAACAACCTGTACAAACATACGCAGCTGCAGGAAACATTCGGCGTGATTATGCTCGCTTTGGTCGACGGTCACCCGCGCGTCTTGACTTTGAAACAAATGCTCGAGTACTATCTCCTGCATCAAAAAGAAGTCATCACCCGTCGCAGTCAGTACGAACTCGACCGCGCCCGCGCTCGCGAGCATATCGTTGAAGGCTTGTTGATCGCGCTCGATCATATCGACGCCATCATCAAAACGATCCGCGCGTCCGAAACCGATGAGATCGCGAAAAACGCGTTGATGGAAAACTTCGGACTGTCTGAAAAACAATCGCTTGCGATTCTCGACATGCGCTTGCGTCGTTTGACCGGACTCGAACGTGAAAAACTCGAAGCGGAATATCAGGACTTGAAAGAACGGATTGAATACCTGCTCGGCCTTTTGGGTGACGAAGCCAAAGTCATGCAGGTCGTCAAAGAAGAACTGCTCGACGTCAAACAGCGATTCACGGACGAACGTCGCAGTGAAATTGTCCGCGATGAATCCGGTTTGGACGATTTGGATCTGATCCCCGACGAACCGATGATCATCACGCTCACGCAGCAGGGTTATATTAAACGCATGCATGCGAATACCTACCGCACGCAGCGCAAAGGCGGCGCCGGCATCACGGGCATCAAGACAAAAGATGACGATTTTGTCACTAAAGTGCTCACGACATCGACGCACAACACGCTGCTCTTCTTTACCACCGCCGGTCGCGTTTACAAACTGGTCGCCAACGACATTCCGAAAGCGTCCACGCGTACCGCTCGCGGCACGCACCTCGTCAACTGCATTCCGGCGTTGGAGAAAGGGGAACAGGTCACCGAAATTTACGACATCTCGTCGTTCGCGAATTACGAATACCTGCTTATGGTCACTCGCCAAGGATTTGTCAAAAAGACGCTCCTTTCCGAATACACCAACGTGCGGCAGAGTGGCCTGATCGCCATCAACCTGCGCGACGGCGACGAACTCATCAAAGTCGTCACCACCACCGGCGATGATCACATCATCATCGGCACCAAGACCGGCATGGCCATTGTCTTCTCCGAAGCCGATGTCAATCCGACCGGTCGCGCTTCGCTCGGCGTCATCGGCGTCCGCTTCAAACAGGGCAGCCAAGATGAAGTCGTCGGCGCCGACGTCTTGACTTCAACTGATGAAGTCCTCACGCTCAGCAGTGACGCCTACGCCAAACGCAACAAAGCCACCGCGTACAGCGTACAGCAACGCGGCGGCCAAGGCGCGCGCAACTTCAAGAAAGGCAGCACCGTTGTCGGACTTCTGACCGTCAAAGGCAACGAGGAAATGCTCGTCATCACCGAAAGCGGCATCGTCATCCGCGTTCCGGTCGACTCCATCAGTCTGAAAAAAGGCAAGAACACCATCGGCGTCAAAGTCCAGCGCTTGGACGAAACCGATCGCATCGCCTCCGTCGCTCTCGCTCCCATGGAAGAAACGGAAGAAGACTGAAAATAAATATGCAATAAAAAAGCCCCCGCGGGGGCTTTTTTATTTTAGCAAACTTTTGCCGAATCTAAAAAATAACTTTACAATCTTAAATATATATCTTTCTAAAAGTCTATAATTCTAACATTCTATCATTCTTAAATGTTAGAATGTTAAGGTATTTAAGCAAACAAAAAAGGACGGGCATCCGTCCTTTTAAAATGCGTTTTTATTCAAAAAGATGTTGATACTGTTTCATCTCTGAATTACTAAGTTTTTTATAAGTATATTCAACACTCGCCCCACTGAAAGAACGAGCTGTTCTGGTTATTGAGGTATAGTCTTTATTAAAAAATAAATCCGGAGGAGTTATTTTGTCCTGTTCTAAAGCTTTTTTTTCAATATTTAATACTACCCGGCCTGCCCAATCTTTTTCCATTTTTGTTCGTTCTCGATTACTTATAAAAAGTGAACAATCATATGCATTATCACCAACACTTTTTAAAACTATTGCTCCAGCTGGTTGATTATTATCATCTAAACCTAAATACGTTCCCGACACATCCGGCGTACTGCTGCATCCGGCAATAAAGAAGGCCATACACAATACCGTTAAAAATCCTACCATTTTTTTGATCATAATGTCCTCCTAAGTTTTTTAGATGTTAAAATAGTAAGCTTCTAACATCTTAACATTTATTATGTTTTAATTATATCATCTTAAAAGGAAGATGCAATTTTATAAAAAATTAACTCGCAGTATTTATTTCGCGCAGCAAAAAAGCGCGACAGGGTCGCGCTCTGTTTGTTGGTTAAAAATGGCGGAGAGGGTGGGATTCGAACCCACGGCCCCTTGCGGGATCACCGGTTTTCAAGACCGGCTCCTTAAACCACTCGGACACCTCTCCAAGGTTGTGACTTCTCTATTTTACCGAAATCGCTGCCCAAAAGAAAGAAAATTATAAATAATGACGTCGCCAGAGAATGAGCAGGGCGACCACCGTCGATACAAAAGCGATGCCGAGGACACCCCAGAAACCGATCATCTGACCTTCCCACGGAACGCCCGTGTTGATTCCCCACAGGCTGAATACCGCCGTCGGCACGGCGAGCAAAATCGTCACCGAGGTGAGCAGCTTCATGACCTGGCTCAAGTTGTTGCTGATGATGGAGGCGAACGTGTCCATCATGCTGTTCGAGTTTTGCGAATACATTTGAACCATTTCGATCGCCTGCTTGTTTTCGATGATGACGTCTTCGAGCAGATCTTCGTCTTCCTCGTACATCTTCAAAAGCGGGCGCGGCTGCACGTTGTTGCGCAGACGCAGGAGGCGTTCCATCACGACGCCGTTCGCTTTGAGCGCGCTGGTGAAATACGTGAGTGATTTCGAAAGTTCGAGCAGTTGGAAAAATTCTTTATTTTCCGCCGTTTCCCGCAAGCGAGCTTCGATGACGTCGGTACGCTTGTTAATTTTCCCTAAGGCTTGCAAAAAGAGCGTCGCTGTCCGGTTCATCAGTTGAAACAGAAAGCGCGTTTTCTTGTATGTGCGGAACGTGTTGTACGTATTGCCGCGAAACGGCGCGAGCACGGCACTTTCTTCAAGGCAGACCGTGATGAAATGCTTTTCGGTAATAAAAATACCGAGCGGCAACGCGTCATAGCTGTCTTCCGTTTCCCGCACGACCGGCGTATTGATGACGACGAAAATGTAATCGTCTTCCAATTCCACGTGGGAACGTTCTTCCGGGTCCAATGCCGAACGGAAATCTTCAATCGGAATCGGCGTAATCTTGGCCAGACGGACCAATTCCTCTTCCGTCGGATTCACGACGTTAAGCCAGGAGCCTTTTTCCGCCGCTTCCGGCACGACCTCCTGCAGGATTTGATCTTCGTCATGTTTGTACGCGATGAGCACCGTTCCACATCCTTTCATTTCCGTCTTGTCATGAACGCTCCGCGGGCGAAAATATCCCCGCACAGACATGCTTATTATACAATACGAAGGCGCAAAACAAAAGTGCCGCGCCGAAAGAAAACTTGTAAAGTAAAAATAAATACGTTATAATATATAAGCTGTGTATCGAAAGATACCGCTCCTAGCCCTTTGTACGAAAGGGCCATATGTCCAAAAGAGGAGGTGTCCAAATGAACAAAAACTATGAAGTCATGTTCATCATCAATGCCGGACTGGACGAAGAGGCGGCTGACGCGATTGTTAAACGCGTCGAAGACCTCATCACCAAAAATGGCGGCACGGTGAACAACATTGACCGCATGGGCAAACGTCGTCTTGCTTACGAAGTCAAAAAGCAGACCGACGGCAACTATGTGCTCATCGAATTTGCCATTGATCCGGCGCAGATCAAAGAAATCGACCGCGTCATCAAGATCAATGAAAAAATCATTCGTCATTTGATTGTCAAACAGGACAAATAAGTCCGGAGGTAGACTATGAATTCCGTACAAATCATCGGCAACCTCACTCGGGATCCTGAAGTTCGTTACACGAAAACAGGAAAACCTGTCGCATCGTTCACCGTTGCGGTCAACCGCAGCTGGGTCAGCGTGCAGGGGGAAAAACGAGAAAGTACAGATTTTATTCCGGTCGTTGCGTGGGGCAAACTTGCCGAGCTCGTCGGCAACCGCCTGAAAAAAGGCACCCGCACATTCGTCGAAGGTCGCTTCCAAACCCGCTCGTATGAGACGCAGGAAGGCGAGAAACGCTACATCACCGAAGTCGTAGCGAACCTTGTCGCGCCGAACGTCGATTACGACAAGCAGCCGTCCGCTGCGCCGGAACCACGCGCTGACTACAGTCAGTTCGGGGCCCAGCCGCAAGCCGGCGGTAACTTTGGTAACCAGCCGAGCGGACAAGTGTTCGGCGGTAGTGGCAACGACGACGATATCCCGTTCTAACGCAAGACCGATAGGGAGGCAAATTATGAGAAGAGATCGTCAACGTCGACCGCGCCGGAAAGTTTGCGCCATTTGCGCCGACAAAATCCAGCACGTCGATTATAAAGATATCAATTTACTGCGTCGGTTCATTTCTGAACGCGGCAAAATTCTGCCGCGCCGTGTGACCGGTGCTTGCGCGAAAGATCAGCGCAAAGTCAATCTGGCGATTAAACAGGCTCGCGCGATTGCGCTCTTGCCGTTTTCGGTAGATTAATCAAAACCGCCTTCGGGCGGTTTTTTTGTATGTGAAAAGCCATCGACATTACCAACATGCCGGTAATGTCGATTGGCTTTTTTAGAAAAACGGTATTTACGGAAGGTTTGATGACAGAGGAGTCAATTAACGGTCCATATTCGATGCGATTTATTTCAGCGGCCGAGCAAAGGATCCATGACGGCGGTAAAGTAGCCGGCGATTTCTTCAGGCGTTTGACGCATGTCATTTTCAATCCACCAGTGAATGGTCTCGACAAAAGTGCAGGCGAAATGGTTGCGCAAAAAATCAGCGGGGACGGCGGGCCGTTCGCCTTCTTCGTGATTGAGCCAATATTCGCCGAGTTGCAATTTCAGATGCTCTTTGAGATAACGCAAAAAGATATCGCGACTGTCGGAACGCAAGAGCCGCATAAAAGCTTCGCGCTGATTGCTGATGTGGTAGAGAATGTGCGTGGTGTACGCGCGGTAGCCGTTGCTTTGCGGCGTGAATTCGGGAATGGGGCAATGCACGCCGACGCCGGCTAAAACATGGCCGAAGAGTTCGGTCAAAAGGGCTTCCATGAGCGCCTCTTTCGTGGGAAAGTGGGAGTAAAATGTACTGCGCCCGATATTGGCGGCATCGATGATTTGTTGGACGGTGATTTGCGCGTAACGGCGGCGGGTTAAAAGTTCGGTGAACGCCTGAAAAATGGCGTTGCGCGTTTTGATTTGACGGCGATCCATACTATTTCCTTTCCGCGCCGACGCAAAAAATTGAGCGCGACAGCGATTATTTTATTGAACAAATGCAAGATTCTATTCAGTAACGAACGATTCCTCTTGTTTGCGTCTGGTCAAGGCGCTGAATATTTTTTACAATGAAAGCAAATAAGAAACAATGTGTTCATTAAATACTTACATTGTAACGATACAGAGTGGATTTGACAAGGAGGAACTATGTGGGATCGCTGGTGGGAGTGGGCGCTTAGACCGCGCATGATGGTACTGATGACCGTGTTGCTGCTCGTGAGCGCGTACGGTCATTTGACGAGTAACGCTTTTTTGCAAATGTATGATCCCGGTTGGGGCGTGCTTTTGTTGACGGGCATACCGCTGTTGTTCGGCGGGATCGAATATCTCGTGAAAGATAAAGAATTAACGTCGTGGCTCTTGGTCGGGATCGCGCTGGTCGCCTGCGTCGCGTTGGGCGAAGTGTTCGCGGCGACGGAAGTGGCGTGGATCATGGCGTTCGGGGAATGGCTGGAAGGGCGCACGGTGCAACGCGCGCGCCGCGGCTTGGAGCAAATTTTGGCGCAGACGCCGGCGCAGGGGCGGCGGATCAATGACGCGGGCGAAACGGAAATGGTAGCGGCGGAAGAGATCCGCGTCGGTGATCGCCTGAGCGTGCATCCGGGCGAAACGATTCCGGCGGACGGCGTGGTGCTGACGGGCGCGACGGCGGTCGATGAAGCGATGCTCACGGGCGAATCGCTGCCGGTGGATAAACGTGACGGCTCGGAAGTGTTCGGCGGCACGGTGAACGGTTTCGGCGCGATTGAAATGCGCGCGACGAAAGTCGGCGCGGATGCTTCGATGCAACGGCTGGTGCGCTTGGTGCGCGAGGCGGAAAACGAGCAGGCGCCGGTGCAACGCACGGTGGATCGGTGGGTGCGCTACCTCGTGCCGACGGCGATTGCCCTGTCGCTTATCGTCTTTGCGCTTAATTTTTGGTGGGGCACGCCGCTCACGGAAACGATTTATCGGACCGTGACGGTGCTGATCGTCTTTTGTCCGTGCGCGCTCGCGCTTTCCACGCCGACGGCGATTGTGGCGGCGATCGGGCAGGCGACTAAAGCCGGCGTGATTATCAAATCGGGGGCGGCGCTCGAAGTGATGGGGCGCATCGATACGCTCGCGTTGGATAAAACGGGCACGATTACGACCGGCGAACTCGCGGTGACGGATGTGTTGCCGTTGCAAGACGATGTTTCCGCGCAAGAGGTCTTGGCGTTGGCGGCGGCGGCGGAAGAACAAAGCGAGCATCCGCTCGGCAAGGCGATTCTGCACAAGGCGCAGGCTGTCGGCGTCACGCTGCCCGAGCATACCGATTTTGTGATGACGGGCGGCCGCGGCGTGCGCGTTCGACTGACCGACGGCAGCGTTCTTTACGCGGGCAGCGAACGGTACCTCACGCAAGAAGGAATCAACATCGCGCCGACGGTGGAAGCCACGCTGAACGAGTTACGCAGCAACGGCAAAATCGCAGTGCTTGTGGCGCAAGCGGATCAACTTATCGGCGTGGTCGCTTTCGCGGATACGGTGCGCGCGCAGATGCCGGCGGTGACGGCGGCGCTGCAACGCGCTCGACTTACGCCGGTCATGTTGACGGGCGATAATGCGCAAACGGCGCAATTCGTCGGCGCAACCGTCGGGATTGATGAAGTGCACGCGCGCTTGCTGCCGGAAGATAAAGTAGCGTACATTGCCGCGCAGCAAAAAGCGGGCCGACGCGTGGCGATGGTCGGCGACGGAGTGAACGACGCGGCCGCGCTGAAACGCGCCGATGTCGGGATCGCGATCGGCGGCACGGCGGGCGATATGGCGATCGAAGCGGCGGATATTATTTTGCCGGGGAGCGACATGACGCGTTTACCGTACCTCGCGCGTCTTTCACAAAAGACCTTGCGCACGATTCATATTAACTTGGCGATCGCGTTGTCGCTGAATATTCTCGGCGTCATTTTATCGCTTTTCGGTTGGCTGACGCCGGTGACGGGCGCGATCGTGCACAACGCGGGCTCGATTATCGTGTCCTTGCACGCGATTTGGCTCTATGAAACCAAAATTTTGACCGGCGTGCGGGAGGCGGATGCCCGACCGACTTGTGGCGCGTTATCGCGCGATATCATCCGCGGCTGATGACGCAACAAAAAAAGACCTCGTACGAGGTCTTTTTTTGTTGGTTAATTTTGCGCGGCATCGTCCGCGGGAAAAGAATGGTCGGTCGGCGGCGCGAAATCGTCGCGATCGGCGACTTTGGTGACGACGCCGCGCACCGCTTTCATGAATTTCGGACGGGCGATCATCACGGTATGACCGCAACCGCGGCAGCGAATGCGAAAATCCGCGCCGATGCGCAAGACTTCCCATTCCTTGCTGCCGCAGGGATGCGGCTTTTTCATGTTGACGATATCGCCGATATCTACTTTTAAATACGCCATGGTTTCTCCTTACGCCTTTTTCACAAGCCGCGGCACCGTGTAGCTGCCTTGCGGCATGAGGCAAATGTCCGCGTTCGGACCGAGTTTTTGTTCCGCCAGTGCCAGCGCTTCTTCGACCGAATGCACCGGCGTGAAAAGGGCGGCGCGGGCTGCGTCGTCGGGCATTTCGGAAAGCAAATAGAAGTCCGCTTTTTTCATCAGACGCGTAACCGCGTACGCTTTGTGACGGCCGATTTGAAAATCTTCGCGCACGTACGCTTCGATTTTTTCCGGCGAAGGATACGCGCGCACCGTCGCGTCAAATTCACTGTTGCCCGAACCTTCCGGACAGGCGGCGAGCAAGATGACGACACCGCCTTCCTGCACGGCGCAAACGGCGTTGTCCATCGTTTTTTGGCTCTGGTAAATATTGATGTCTTTCGGATAGCCGCCGCACGTCACGATGACGATCGGATATTCGCGCGGAATTTCGACGCCGTTCATGCGGTCGACCAACTCACAGGCTTTTTCGTGCGCAGTGATGTAGTCGCCGGCGAACACGCCGATGAATTCTTTCTTTTCATTCAAGACGGTATTGAGCAAAAAGGTCGGTCGATGCATTTCACAGCCTTCGACCTGATCGAGATAGATCGGATTGGTTTTGATCTCACCGATGACCGCGTGCGGATCGAGCATCAACGAGTGGTTGTGGCGGATGGTTTCCCGATGCGCCACGCCCGGAAAGAGCGCCTTGCGCCCGCCGCCGAAACCGGCGAAGAAATGGTGAACGACGCTGCCGGTCAGAATTAATTTATCCGCGGCCAGCGCGTCTTTGTGAAACGCGACCGGCGTACCGTACGAGGTCGTGCCGATTTTGATGTAATCCGCGTCATGTCGCGCTTGGGCGTTGACCGTACGCAGACGGCGAAAGAGATCTTCCGTGATTTGCGAAATCATTTCTTCGTCCGTCATCGGGCGATGCATACCCAGTGCGAAAAGAATCGTGATATCTTCGTCGGCCACGCCGCGCTCGTTCAGCATTTCCACTATGACCGGCAAAAAAATATCCGTGTGCGCGATGCGTGTCGTATCATTGACGATGATCGCGACTTTGTCGCCGGCGTCAATCAGTTCCGGCAGAGGGGCGGAGTCGATCGGATGCAACAGCGCTTCACGAATCGCTCGGATCGGATCGGCGAGCGGCTGCATTTGTGCCATGGTTAAACAATTTTTTACCCGTTCGTCGGGCAATGTAAATGAAATTTCTTGGCGGCCGTAGGGCCAGGTGTAGGTGGTTTCCATGGGACTCCTTTTCGAATGATTTACATCATTTGCGCGGCGGCGTGAAGTTTTTCTTCTTTCAATACACCGCTGGCTTGTTTGCCGGTCAGTGTTTCAATTTTGAGATAAAAAACCGCGACTTCATTCAGATATTGATCGACGAAAGCTTCCACCGTGTGCTCATGTTGTGGCAGGTAATGATTGCCGAAGCTCTGCATCAACATTTTTATTTCCGCTACGTCGCGGACGACGGTGAGCGGTCCGAAGGCAATAACGCTTTTAAAATACGTAGTAAATTCCGCCGCATGAATATCGGCGCGATCAATCACGCAAAACGAGCCTTGCGGGTGCGCGGCGATAGCGCTCATTTTATGTCCTTGGGGGGCGCCATGAAAGTAGAGCGTATTATCATGGTACCAATAATTGAGCGGAACGGCGTATGGTTGACCGTCGGCATCAATCAAAGCAAGCACGCCTTCATGGTGCTTCTGTAAAATTTTCTGACAGTCTGCATTGCTGAGTGCCTGCTCCGGTCGACGCATTGCTACCGATTTCATCGCTCTTCCTTTTTACCCGTATATAAAAAGCGGTTGCCGAGCCAATCGGTGGCGGACACGAGCATGCCTGTCGTCACGAAGTGACCGAGATTGTCGATAAATTCCGTTTTGACATCGGCGCCGGCATCTTGCAAAATGGTGGCGAACTCCACATCCGCGCGCGGGTCGACGGAGTTGTCGGCGGCGCCGTGAATGAGGTAGAACGGTTTTTTCTTGAGGGCCTGCGCGTGCATGTGCGGCGACATTTCCTCCACGTCTTTATGGATTTCCGCGGCGAGCGGATACATTTGGCCGAAGCGCGCCTGGAAGAAAAGGTGGCTCAGCGGCCAATGACCGGAACCGTTGATCGCGACCACGCCGGACACCGCTTTTTGTTGTGCGGCGACGCCGAGCGCGGAGAAACCGCCCATGGAATGGCCGGACGACACGATCAATTTGTAACCGTTTTCCCGCGCGTAGTCCATCCAAATATCGCTTTCGCGCACGTTTTGGAACAGCGTTTTCCAAAAGTACGGATAGGATTTCGGATCTTCGTAATCGATTTCGCCGCGATTGTCATGGTAGATAGCCGCCGGCACGATGACTTCCCAGCCGGCGTTCGCAAAGGCCAGCGCCCGCAGTTCCTGTCCGGCCATCTTCGAGCTCCAGCCGTGGTACCAAATCACCAGGCCGCGCGGATTGACGGGGGTGTAGCGGATGGCATCGATGCCCTGGCGCGTAATGGCGGAGATATTCACCATAAACGCGCGTGCTTGTTTGCTCATTACATTCGACTCCTTTGTTTTATCGGGAACGTATCGTTTTACGCTTAGTTTCATTCTATTACAAAAACGATACGCCGCCAACCGCGCGGGCGCGGAAGACGAAGCGGCGGAAAATTTTCGTACACGCGCAAAAGGTTGTCAGGCGCTTGTCAAAATGCTTATACAAATTTTGCATTATACAATATCTTGTAACTGAAGAAAGAAGATGTATAATAGATATACAAATTATTGATTACCTGCTTGCAGGTTGCAAAGATATCGTATGGAGGAGAATATGAGTCGTTTTACCGGTTTCAGTGAGGAATTTATTCAGCAGTATCCGCATTTTCCGGCGCATATGACGCAGTTGGCGAAGTTCGTTTACTATCGCACGTATTCGCGTTGGCTGGAGGAAGAGGGGCGGCGGGAAACATGGCGGGAAACCGTCGTACGCGCGCTCACGTATAATTGCCAAATGGCGGCGGAAAATCAGGAAGACGCGGAAGCGCTGTTTGACAATGTTTTTAACCTGCGTCAATTTATTTCGGGACGCAGCTTGTGGATCGGCGGTTCGAGCGCGTCGGAAAGTCTGATCACGGCGAATTTCAATTGCGCTTTTACGGTGATGGATAATGTGCACGCGTTTGTCGATCTGTTTTACCTCTTGATGGTCGGCACGGGCGTGGGCTTCCGCATTTTGAAAGACGATGTGGCGAAGTTGCCGAAGTTCCGCCATGACGTTATTTTGGAAAACTTGCCGTTTGAGCCTTTGCCGTCGAATGAACGCGTCGATCCGACGTCGATTATTTTCCGTACGGACGATATCGCGACGATTGTGGTCGGCGATTCCAAAGAAGGCTGGGTGCAGGCGCTGCAGTTTTATCTCGATATTCACACGCGCCATGATTACCGCAAAATTAAGCGGGTCCGCATCAATTACAACGGCGTGCGCCCGAAAGGCGAGCGGCTGGTGACGTTCGGCGGCACCGCGTCGGGATATGAGTCGCTGGCGACGATGTTTGAAAAAATTCATAAAGTGCTGACGACGGAAGAATTCGCGCCCGCGCCGGTCGAAGGGCAGTTGCGCCCGATCCACGTGCTCGATATCTGCAATATCATCGGCGAAAACGTGGTGGTCGGCGGCGTACGTCGCACGGCGGAAACGGCGATTATTTCGCCGGACGATGATGAAGTCATCGAGGCCAAAACCGATCTTACGCCAAACAAATTCCACCGTTTCATGAGCAACAACAGCATTTATTTTACGGAAAAACCGTCGCGCGAACGCTTGCAGCAAATTTTTCACACCTTGCGCTACACGGGCGAGCCGGGCTTCGTGAATGCGGCGGAGGGCAAACGCCGTCGCGCCGATTTCGAGGGCTTGAACCCCTGCTTTGAAATTTTACTGCCGCGTAATTCCGTCTGTAACCTGACGACGGTCAATATTCTCGCCTTCGTGAAAGACGGCAAGCTGCTGAAAGAGGAGCTTTTGGCGGCGGAACGGTTGAGCGCGCGCGCGTGCTACCGCATGACCTGCATGAACCTCGAATTGCACAATTGGAACCAAACTCATCAGCGCGACCGCCTGCTCGGCTGCTCGATGACGGGCTGGCAGGACGCGATGAGCGCGCTCGGCTACGATCGGGAGCAGCAAATCGAATTGATGCGGGAACTGCATGACGCAGTCCGCGAAGCGGCGGATGAGTACGCGGATGAGCTCGGCACGCCGCATTCGCTCCTGGTGACGGCGGTGAAACCGGAAGGCACGCTCTCGCTGGTGGCGGGCGGCGTCAGTCCGGGATTGCATTACTCGCACAGCGAATATTTTATTCGTCGGATCCGTGTCAACGCCAGCGACCCGCTCGCCAAAACGGCGGAGGCGCTCGGCTGGAGCGTGCATCCCGAAGTGGGACAGGAAGAGCCGAATGTGCGCACGAAAGTCATCGATTTTCCGTGCTATTCGCCGGTCAAGCGCACGAAGTACGATGTGTCGGCGATGGAGCAGCTGCAGACATATTACGATTTCCAGAAGTACTACACGGAGCAGAACAGTTCCAATACGATTTCGATTAAAGACGACGAATGGGACGACGTTTGCCAAAACGTGTACGACCATTGGGACGAAATGCTCGCCTGCTCGTTTTTGAGCTTGTCGGATCATCACTATGAACTCGCGCCGTACGAAGCGATCACGAAGGAAGAGTACGAGGCGATGACGGCGACGATGCAGGACTTCAATCCGAATTTGCTGAATTATTATGAACAGGCGACGGGGAACGAAGGTAAGGAATTTGAAATTTTGGACGATCGTGAAGAATGCGCGTCGGGAGTTTGCCCGATCAAATAAAACGAGGTGCTGAGCATGGAACAAGCGCCGATTTTGGCGATTTGTTATGATTTTGACCACACGCTTTCTCCGGACGACATGCAGGCCGCGGGCTACATTCAGTCCGTCGGCTTCGCCGTGGAGGATTTTTGGCGAGAGTCGCGGAAACTTGCGGAACAAAATGAAATGGATCGCAATCTCGCGTACATGTACCTGATGGCGAAGACGGCGCGCGGCAAAGTGTTGTTCACGCGCGATCGACTGGCGGAGTACGGCGCGCAAGTGCCGTTGTATCCGGGCGTGCGCGAATGGTTCGCCAACGTGAACGCGCTGGGGGAAGCTGCGGGCGTGCGGGTGGAGCATTACATCATCTCGTCGGGATTGAAGGAAATGATCGCGGGCACGGCGATTGCGAACGAATTCAAAGCGATTTACGCGAGCTCCTTTTTCTATGATGAAGACGGGGTGGCGGTATGGCCGGCGCAAGCGGTCAACTACACGAATAAAACGCAATTTCTGTTTCGCATCAAAAAAGGCGTGCTCGATGTCAATGACGAACGCATCAATGAATATTTCCCGAACGAAGAGATGCGCGTGCCGTTTCGCAATATCGTCTACATCGGCGACAGCGCGACGGACATTCCGTGCATGAAGCTGGTGGCGAGCTCGGGCGGTCATGCGATCGGCGTGTACGCGCCGGGCGAATCGACCGCCATGGTGGACGGTTTGCTGCGCGACGGGCGAATTCAGTACAAAGCGCCGGCGGATTATCGGCAAGGCGCGCCGCTGGAACAGTTGATCAGCGCGATTATCGCGCAGACGGCGACGCGGGAAAAGTTGGAGCGGCGGAAGGTGGCTGACCTTCGTGACGCGAAGAGCCGACTCGCGAACGCGAAGCAAGGGCAATAATTTTTCCGAATTAGCATCACGTAATAAAAAAGTAGACACAAAAAAAACCGCCGTACGGCGGTTTTTTATTACGGTAATTCATACGGCTGATCGCCACGCGGCGGTCCGAAGATGGCGGCCATGATAATGCCTTTTCGCCAATCCTCGCGCGTTAAGCGGCGACCTTTCATGCCGACGCGACTCGCCGATAAGGGCGTTGCCTTCAGCGTCGCGAGCGGATTGTCGTTGCCGATCGGAAGCGACGGTTCTTTTAAATCGCGTACGGCGGCGGGCGCCTGACGCAACGGATGGCCGGCATGATCGTGTCCGGCATGCGCCAACGTCGCGGAGTGACCGGGTTCTTCGATCGGCATTCCCGAATGCCGCGCCGGTGTTTCCATAGGCGGTTTTTCTTTCGGCGCGCGTTCCGGTGGCGGATCTTCGTTCGGAACGGGATCGGTGACCGAAGGATCGTCCGCGTCATTGGAATTTAGCGGCGGCTCGAAAGGCGCCAACCATTGCTTTTTCATAAGCTCGATGGCCTCTTCCAATGATGGCAGGCGCGACGCGGTTGCGCCTTTCTGCGTGTGAGGTCGGGGCGGTTGCGCATTTTGCTGCGCGGAAGGGTCCGAGTACTCCGGCGGCAGCGAATGATTTTGTTGTGATTTTTTACGCCGTCGCGATTGCAATGAATCGACAACAACGATAGCGATGACAAGCAGGATGCCCAACAATGAATCCATAGGTTGTCCTTTCCTGTGCGTTGAACTTCAGCAAAAGCAACGAAAGCCGTTGCCGTCTTGATTATTTTATTAGCGTTTCCGTTTTTTGCGAAACAGATGGAAGAGACCGCGGCCGAGCGTGACGTAGAGCAACACTTGCAGTAAAGTGGCGGTCGTTACCGCGATGGCGCGGATGACACTGCCGATAAAGCCCATGAGTTTGCGCCTCCTTTAGAGATCACGGCAAGCCGTCAACGACGGTGTAACCATTTGGCAATCGCGTAGACAATGCCGATACCGGCGATGAAGTACAGCGCCAAGCGCAAAAGCGATAAAAAGAACGCGGCTCGTAAAAATACACCCATGATTATTCCTCGCTTTCCGGTTTGGCAATCGCCTCACGCATTTCCGTGTCGGCGTTGATGTTTTGCAAACGATAGTAATCCATGACGCCCAATTTGCCCGACTTGAGCGCTTCCGCGAACGCGATCGGCACTTCCGCCTGCGCGCGGACCACTTCGGCCTGCATTTCCTGCGTCTGGGCGCGCATTTCCTGCTCTTTGGCGACCGCCATCGCGCGGCGCTCTTCGGCGCGCGCTTGAGCGATGCGTTTGTCGGCTTCCGCCTGATCGGTTTGCAGTTCCGCGCCGATGTTGCGTCCGACATCGACGTCGGCGATATCAATGGACAGAATTTCAAAGGCCGTGCCGGCATCCAAACCTTTTTCCAATACGGTGCGAGAAATGTGGTCGGGATTTTCCAAGACGTCGGTGTGACGTTCGGACGAGCCGACGGTTGTGACGATGCCTTCACCGACACGGGCGATGATCGTCGCTTCGCCGGCGCCGCCGACCAAGCGGTCGATGTTGGCGCGAACGGTGACGCGCGCCCGCACGCGCAATTCGATACCGTTTTTCGCCATCGCGGAGATGATCGGCGTTTCAATGACTTTCGGGTTAACGCTCATTTGCACCGCTTCGAGCACGTTGCGTCCGGCGAGATCAATCGCGGCGGAGCGTTCGAAGGTCAGCGGAATCGAAGCGCGATGCGCGGCGATCAGCGCGTCGACTACGCGGTCGACATCACCGCCGGCGAGGTAATGCGCTTCCAGCTGGTTGACGTTGACCTCAAGTCCCGCTTTTGAGCCCTTGACGAGCGGCAACACGATCAAGCGCGGCGGCACGCGACGTAAGCGCATCCCGATGAGATCAAAGATGCTGATATGAACGCCGGCCGCCAGTGCGGAAATCCACAACCCAATCGGCACGAAATGCTGCAAAATCAGGATAAAAAAGACAACTAGCACAATGGTGAAGCCCGGAAAAATAAAGTCCATATTTCCTCCTTATAATTCGTTTTCACCGTCGGAACGTGCGGCAACGATGATGCGATTACCAATGACGCGACGCACAATGATCGGCGTACCGCGCAAGATGAATTCGCCCTGCGTCACAACATCATAGGGACGGCCGTCGATTTTGGCCGTGCCCGCCGGTCGTAACGGCGTGGCGGTGATGCCGGCGTGTCCGGTAAGAAAGGTATAGTCGTCATTGCTGGTGTAGCCCGACGCGCTGTCGCTTCGTTGCGAAAGCGTCAGACGCCGCCAGAGCCGACCTGTTGTCAGATGTTTGGCCAGGTGCCAGAACACGATGATCGAGAGCACCAGCCCGCCGGCGATGATATACAGCGCCGAGCTGCTGCCGCCGAGCAACAGAAACAGACCGCCGATACATAAAGCGATCCCCGCCGCCGTGACAAAACCGGTCATGGCGAAGAATATATCGGTCAAGATGATGAGCACGCCGCCCGCGAGCATGAGCGCGGCCAAAAGTGACGGATTGCCGATTTGCCATTGCCCAAAAAAGAGCAGGGCCGTTGCCACGAAAGCGACGAGGCCGCCGCCGGAAAAGCCGGCGGTTTTGATTTCCGCGAATAATGAAACGAAAATAATCGCAATTAAAATGATTTGCAACCAGGGCGACGCGAGCCAGCCGACAAGCGTGTCGGACCACTCGGGCGCGACGGTAATGAGGCGGGCGTTTTGCCAGCCGTAATGCGCGAGCAGCGTGGTCAAATCACCTGCCGAAGTCTGCGCGAGACCCGCGGCCTGCGCCTGCTGCTCTGTCAGCGAAAGAATCGTCCCCGGCGCGGCGTAAGGCGGATAGCCGAGCGTTTTATCGACCATCGCCGCAGCGAGTTCCGGAGAACGGTTGCGCCGTTCCGCTGTCGCGGCAAATTCACCGCGCACGGCCGCAATCGTTTTTTCGGTGGCGGGAATCGGTTCCGCCGCTCCGATGGAACTGCCCGGCGCCATTACGAGATCCTGTCCGGCGAGCGCCAAGAGAGCGCCGGCGGACCAGGCGCGCGGATGCACGTAGACGACCACCCGTTGCGGGGAAGCGAGAATTTCATCGCGCATCGCGGTGGCATGCGTCAAAACGCCGCCGAAACTGTCCAAATCAAGTACCACCGGCGCGTTTTCCTGCTGCGCCGTCGCAAGCGACCGATGGAGTTGCGCTGCGGTTTGGGCGTTGATTTCACCGTGGATCGGTACCAACACCACATTTTGCGCAAAAGCGGTCAGCGCCAAACAGCAAAAAAGGCAGAGCGACCAAAGGACGCGCCAACCGAAGCGAGGGCGCGGCATCATGAAGCGCCTTGCGCCTTAGCGGCGTATTTATCGCCTTTTGCTTCGGCGTGAAAATAATTCATCAGCGCCTGCGCGCGTTCGATCGTGAGGTGGGCGTAGCACGCGTATTCGAGCAGCGGATTGCCGCGCTCCTTGCGCTTTTGCGCCATATACGCGCGGCGTTCGTCCAACGTCATGTCGGCGACATATTCCAGATCCTTTTGCCGACGTTCGTAACGAAATTCCATATACTTTTGGGTAGCGTCCGCTTCCGCGCGAGTCATCACGCCCGCGCGCACGGCATCGTCCAAATAGTAACGGATCGCTTGCGGATGGTGCGGGGAAAGTTCACGCACGGCCGGGGGCATCGCCTGCGGTACGGGCGGCGGCGGAGCCGCGACGGTGGCGGTGATTCCCAGCAGACACGCGCTGCAAAGAAGCGCGCTGATTCGTTTTATCATATTAGCTCCTTTCTAAAGCGGAAAAACAACATTTATACTTTGAATATACCTGACGAAAAAAGCAGTGTCAAACGCGCGACAGACAAGGTACAACATATTGCCCTTGCCCGTCGGGAAGGAGTTCGTTACAATAATATAAGGAGGCTGTATGCAGGAACGAAAATCATTAACGAAAATTACTTTGGAGACATCCGTGCGTGCGGCGGCTCCGTTCCAACTCATTTACACGGCGATGGGCATTGTTTTCGGCATGCAAATGGTGATGACGCCGCGCTCCCTTTTACAGGGAGAATACGCCCTGGCCGTTTTAGTTTGCGTTTGGTTGATTCACAGCGCCAAGCGCGTGCTTGTCGTGCTCGATGCCGAGACGATGGAAGTCACGTTGCGGCCGACGACGCTCCGCGGCCTGTTCGGGGAGACGTTCGGCAAAAAAACGACCGCCACGGTGGAGTACTCTTCGGTTGTCGGCGTGTCGGAGACGTGGCGCGAATTATATGTAGTCAATCGCAATGGCGGTATGAGCGTAATACCGGTCACGTGGCATGAACTTTCCGCCCATGATCGCGGTGTGATTTTGCGTCGCTTTCAGGAAGCAAAACACGAAAGTTAACGGCTAGAAATACAAAGGAGAAATTATGAAACGAGTCTATTGGCTGACCAATATTGACAGTCAGGCTGACCATGTTGCGCGGGCATTACGCTCGTTGCGCGAAAAAAATGAAACCATTCCGGCCGAGGTCGTTCGGGTCAAAAGCGGTGACGCGACCGATTTCACGCCGTCGTCATTTCAGGACGCGGCGCTGGTCGTGATGTCCTTCATGGGCGGTCAGACGCTGGTGGAAGAAACGCTGAACGTCTTGAATGAATACCCCGATGTGCCGTACCTGGTGCTGGCGCACGGACCGAACCCCGCCCGTCCGCGCGGCGTGGAGCCGGAAACGATCGAACAGATGACGAAGTATCTGGCGTACAGCGGTTTGCGCAATATTGAAAACCTCTGGCGGTATCTCGCGCATGCCTTTTTGCATATCGGCAAAGGCGCGACGGCGGAACCGCAACAACTGCGCACGGACGGATTATATTATCCCGGCGAAGAACCGTACGGAACGCTTGCGGAATTCGCCGCGGCGCATCTCGATCCGGATAAATACACGGTCGGCTTTTTCTTCTTGCGCGATGATTGGCTTTGGGGCAACTTGCGTTTTTACAATGCGCTGATCGCGGAAATCGAATGCGCCGGCATGAACGCGTTGCCGCTTTTCACGCATTGGGGCAGCGGCGCGAGCAAGGAGCGCACGCTTGAAACCTGCGTGCGGGAATATTTTTACGACGCCGACGGCAAGGTCGTGCCCGATGTCGTCATCAATAACCATCGCATGTCGTTGCGACTGGGGCGCGCGAACGATCCGAAATTTTTGGAAAAACTCGGCGTACCGACATTGCAGGCGTACCATTCCAAACAGGATGAGGCGACTTGGCGCGCCAATCCCGCCGGCCTCACGCCGACGGAAATCTCGGCGACGGTGGCCATGATTGAAACGGACGGCATCTTGCACGGGCCGGTCGCGTCGCATCGCGAGGTCGAACCGGGCGGCGAGCCGCAACGCGAACCCTGGGCGTACGGTTTGGAACTTTTGGTACGCAAGGCGAAACGCTGGGCGACGCTGCGGCACAAACCGAACGCGGCGAAAAAAGTGGCGATCGTGCTGCACAATTACCCCGCGAATAATACCAATATCGGCTGCGCGGCGGATCTCGACTCGGGGGCGAGTCTGTTCCGTATTTTGCAGGCCATGCAAAAAGACGGTTACGATGTCGGCGCGTTGCCGGACACGGCGGCGGAGCTTTGGGAAGAAGTGCTCGCGCACATGACCAATGACCGTCGTTACCTGAGCGAAACGATGCAACGTGAAGCGACGAAAATCGCGGGCAGCGATGTGATTAAGTATGAAAAAACATTGCCCGCAAGCGTTGTCCAAAAGATGAATGACACATGGGGGAACGCGCCGGGCGACGCCTTTGTCAACAATGACGAGGAACTTTTGCTGCCGGGCTTACGGCGCGGCAATATTTACATCGCTTTGCAACCGCCGCGCGGCTTCGGTGAAGATCCGTCGGCGATCATTCACAGCCCGACGCTTGCGCCGACGCATCATTATTTGGCGTACTACCATTATTTGCGCGACGTGTTCGGCGCGGACGCGTTCGTTCACCTCGGCACGCACGGCTCGCAGGAATGGCTGCCCGGTAAACAAATGGGCCTGTCGGATGAATGTTACTCGCAAATTACGATGGACGACATGCCGAATATTTATCCCTATTTAACGACGATTATCGGCGAAGGCATTCAAGCCAAGCGACGCGGTCAGGCGGCGTTGATCGGTTACCTGCCGGCGCCGACGGCGCAAGGCGGTTTGTACGGCGACTGGGAAGCGCTGGCGCCGCTTTTGGATGAGTATCGGCATTATAAAATCTACGAACCGAAACACACGGCAAGCGTGGTCGCGGATATCGCGGCTTTGGTGGAAAAACTGGGCATGACCGAAGTGTTCGGCACACCGACGGCGGAAACTCAGGAAGAGTACATGCTTAAAGTGCACAATTTCCTGGACGATATGGAAAGCAGTGAAACGCATACCGGTCTGCATATTCTGGGAGAAGTGCCGACAGGGGATGAATTATACGCGCTCGTGCGCAAACTTGTCGCGGTGGCGCACGGTGATGTGCCGTCGCTCGTCGACGCGCTCGCGGAGGCGCTTGATATTCCCTACGCGGACATCGCGCAAAAACCTCTCGCCACGCCGGAAGAACTCGCGCAAAAACGCAGCGTCGACCGCAAAGCGGAGGAACTTTTACAGGCGCTCGCCGCGCGTGACTGGCAGGCGGATACATGGCGGGATCTCGTTGCGGATACGCCGCAATCGTCCGCGTTGGACGCGGTGCTGGCGTTGATTACCGAATCGATTTTGCCGAAAATTCAAGGCGTCGGTCAGGAATTGACGAATCTTGTCGCGGCGCTGTCCGGCGTGATGGTGCCGGCGGGTCCGGGCGGCTCGGCCGCGTCGGGCAATTTGGAAGTGCTGCCGACCGGACGCAATTTCTACGGCATCGATCCGACGAAAATGCCTTCGGCGACCGCGTGGAAATTGGGCACGGCGTTGGGTGACGCGCTCTTGGAACAATACGTGGCGGAAGAAGGCAAGTATCCCGAACAGGTCGGCATCATCGTTTGGGCCGGCCCGAATTTGCGCAGCAACGGTCAGTGCGTCGCGGAAATTTTATATTTACTCGGCGTCAAACCGGTTTGGCGGGCGGAAACGGGACGCGTGGAACGGCTCGAAGTGCTTCCGCTTAACGAACTCGGTCGCCCGCGTATCGATGTGACCGCGCGCATCAGCGGCCTGGTGCGCGATTCGTTGCCGCAGGCGGTCGCGCTTATTAATCAGGCGGTCGCGTTGGTCGCGGATCTGGACGAACCGACGAATATCAATTTTGTAAAAAAACATATCGAAGCGGACGCGGCGGAATTGGCGGCGGCCGGTACCGATCCCGCGGCGGCGCTCAAAGAGGCGCGGTACCGCGTCTTCGGTTGCCCGCCCGGCGCGTACGGCGCCGGCGTCGGCAATGTATTGGATGAAAAAAATTGGGAAAACGAATCCGATCTCGCTGACGCGTACTTGGCGTGGGGCGGCTACGCTTACGATGAAAACGGCATGGCGCACGCGTCGAAGGAAGCCTTCGCGCAACGTCTCAAAACGCTTGACGTCACCGTGAAAAACGAAGACACGAGCGATTTGAACCTGATGAGCTCGGACGATTTCAACGCGTACCACGGCGGCATGGTGGCGGCCAGTCGCGCCTTGGGCGGGAAAGCGCCGCGCTCCTACGTCGGCGACAGCTCGCAGCGCAGCCGGGTGCAGGTGCGCACGCTCGCCGAAGAATTCCAACGTGTCGTGCAGTCCGAAGCGCTTAACCCGAAATACATCAAAGGCATGATGGAGCACGGTTATAAAGGCGCGCTGGAACTTGCCAAACGCGCGATGCTTTCCTACAGCTGGGATGCGACGTCGGGCGTTATGAATGACGCGCTTTACAATCGCATTACCGAATCCTACGTGCTCGACCCCGAAGTGCGGGAATGGATGCAAAAAGTCAATCCCTGGGCGCTGCACGAAATCAGCGAGACGATGCTGGAAGCGCGGCAACGCGGCATGTGGAACGCGCCGGAAGAAATGCTCGCCGAACTGCGCGACATTTATCTTGCGACGGAAGGCGATTTGGAAGAACGCAGCGAATAATCCTTGGGAAAAGGAAACGACGCTTGCTTGAAGACAGACAACATGATGGGTAGGTATTATGGAGACAAAAACACCGGCCGATTTGGCCAATAATGTACATGATAAGGTGGGCAAGGCAGCTACGAACGTCAGCCACGAGGTCACCGAACAGGTCGACACCGCCACGCAATGGACCGCCAATGCCTGGGATTATCTTTCATCTCACCTGGTTGATTTTCTGATGGCGATTCTGATTTTTGCGATCGGTTACTACATCGCCCGCTTCCTGCGGGACAGTCTGGCGCGGATGATGAAGCGCTCCCGCGTCGATCAGTTGGTCGTCGACTTCGTGACGCAGGGGCTGTATTTTGTCATTTTAATATTGGTCGCGCTGGCGGCGTTGAATAAAATCGGCGTACCGACGGATTCCTTTGTCATGGCTTTGGGCGGTATCGGCTTAGGCGTCGGCTTGGCTTTGAAGGACAATATCAGCAATATGGCGGCCGGTATTTTAATTTTGATTTTCCGACCGTTTCGCATCGGAAACTACGTGCGGGTCAGCGACGCGGAAGGCACTGTGACGCAGATTACGCTGATGAATACGCACTTGCGCACGATCGGTCGCGAAGAAACCATCGTGCCGAATGCGATGATGATCTCGAACGCGATCGTCAATTATTCCGCGTACCCGACGCGTTGCATGGAGCTTTTGATCGATGTGTCTTACAGTTCCGATCTGAATCAAGTCGTCAGCGTTTTAAAAGATGTCGCCAAAGGTGACGGCGGCGTTCTGAACGCGGACGATATGCTGATCGGCGTGCGCGAATTCGCCGATAACAGCGTGCGCGTGTACATGCGGCCCGAAGTGGATGCATCGGAATATTGGCCGACCTATCATCGCTTAATGCAATCGATCAAGGAAACCTTTGATGCGAACGGTATCGATATTCCGTTCCCGCATCGCGTGCTGGTATTGGAAAAAGCGCAGGACGCGCCTCCTCTGGCGGGCGCGCTTCCGGAGCAGGGCAACGCTAAATAAATGTTTGTAGCACGATCATCGCGAAGTGACGCGATTGATAAGGACACCGGCGATGACAAACGGGCAAGATATTATGATAAAAAAGACACCGCTCTGCGGTGTCTTTTTGTTTATTTCAATTTGTGCAGCAGGCCTTCGCGCTTTAAAAATTCGCGTGCGACTTTCGCCGGATCCTGCTGTTCTTCATCGACCTTGTAGTTCAAATCTTGCGCGACTTGATTATTGATATGCGATCCCAGTTCGTTCAACACGGCAATGACTTCCGGATGCTTTTCCGCGGCGTCGGTACGCAAGAGCGGGGTCGCGAAGTACGGCGGAAAGTAGTGCCGGTCATCGACGAGCGCGACCAAATTGAATTTACGGACCAAGCCGTCGGTGGTGTACGCGTCTACGACCTGCACGTCATCATTGAGGAGGGCGATGTAACGCGAGGAGCCGTCCAGCCCGGTGGTGCCGGCGAAATTCATGCCGTAGTAAGCGGTCAGACCGGGGAGTCCGTCTTTGCGATTGGTAAATTCGAACGTAGAGCCGACGACCAAATGCGGCGCGGCGGCGATCAAATCGCTCATTGTTTGCAAGCGGTATCGCTCGGCGGTATCTTGCCGTACGGCGAGAGCGTACGTATTGTCGAAACTGTATTGCGGAAGCATCATGATTCCCATGGTCGCGAGTTCATCGCGACTGCGGCGATATACTTCATCGACATCGGTCAGCGGTTCGTGGCGCAATATGGAAACGTAGACGGTGCCGGTGTAATCCATGTAGAGATCGATGCCGCCTGTTTTAAGCGCCTCATAGGCGACTTGCGTGCCGCCGAGATTCGTGTGACGGGTGACGCGTAAATCCGTGCGATCTTCGATCATATCGGCCATCAGATGCGCCATGATGACGCCTTCCGTGAAATCTTTCGAACCGACGGTGATATCGCTTTGCGTTTCGGCGTAATTGCGCCAGACGGTGGTTCCCACGCCGATGATGAGAAGCGCCGTGACGAGACCGATCAACCATTTGGCGAGACGGCGTTCTTTTCTAATGACCGCGCGCGTATGTTCCGGCGTAATCAAGGTCGCCATCGGTGTAACGAGTTCTTCCACAAGACCGAGCAGGTAGTCTACGGCAAGCGCCAGCAAACAGGCGGGGATCGCGCCCGCGAGAATCATATTGTTATCGACGGTACGAATGCCGGCGAAGACGAGATCACCTAAGCCGCCCGCGCCGATGAAGGCCGCGATCGTCATCAAACCGACCGCGGTGACGGCGCTGATACGGATTCCGGCCATGATGACCGGCAGCGCCAGCGGAAATTCCACTTTGCGCAGCACTTGCCAAGGGGAGAGGCCGATCCCGACGGCGACTTCCTTGGTGTCGGGAGAAATTTGCGTCAGTCCCGTGTACGTGTTTTTGATAATGGGCAACAGGGAATAAATAATAACGACAAGCACGGCCGGCACACGACCGATCCCGAAAAAGGGAATCGCGAAGCCCAGCAGCGCCATGCTCGGAATCGCCTGCATGATATTCGCCGTTTGCAAAACCGGGGCTTGTAAAGGGCGATGTTTCGCGATCAGAATACCCAGCGGCACGCCGATCAAAATCGAAATGCTGACGGCAATCACGGTCAGCTCGATGTGTTCCCAAAGAAGTTCCATAATGTGCGGCCAAGCGGTGGTCAGATAATTCAAAAAAGGATTCATGCCGGCATCTCCTTACCGTCTTTATGCAAGTATTGACGCGCGCTGCTCTAGAGCCATCAGACAGAGCGTTTTTCGGACGCGATCGCCGCATTATTCCCGCCGGGGCGGATTTTGTTTTCTGAACGGGCATGCGCGGGAACACGGCGCGTATGTTGAACACAGTATAGCACGCCGTTTACAAAAAAAACGGAACGTGCATAATTTTTTTCCCTGCGAAAAGTTATTTTGTCGGGAATGGTGTGAAATTTTTTGTTTTTACACAATAAAAAAGCTCCCGCGGGAGCTTTTTTATTGGCGTTTACTTTTTCAATAAGTTTTGCGAGACGAGGAACTCATGAGCCACTTTTTCCGGATCCTGACGTTCTTCGTCCACTTTATAATTCAATTCGCGCATGACTTCGTCCGTCAAAAGCGGCGCGAGTTCATTCAGCGCGTCCACCACTTCCGGATGTTCTTCGGCGACTTCCGTACGCAGAAGCGGTGTCGCGTAGTACGGCGGGAAGTAATGCCGATCGTCTTCCAGCACTTTCAGATTAAATTTCTTCAAAAGGCCGTCGGTCATAAACGCGTCGATCGCCTGGACTTCATCATTGTTGATGGCGATGTAACGCGAGGAGCTGTCAATACCGAGCGCGTTGGCGAACTGCAGACCGTACATTTGCGTCATGCCGTCCAAACCGTCGGGGCGGTTTTTAAATTCGAACGTCGTGCCGACATTCATATCTGACGCGACGGCGCGCAGATCGCTGATCGTTTCCAGGTTATGCGCGGCCGCGAAATCAGGGCGAACGGCGAGCGCGTAGGTGTTATTGAACGCGTACTGCGGCAGCATGGTGATGGAAAGCGGCGCGAGTCCCGCTTTACCTTCTTCGTACACCCGCTGCATGTCGCTGATCGGTTCGTTTTTCAAAAGGGAAACGTAGACCGTGCCCGTGTAATCAAGATAAAGATCGATTTCTTTGCTCTTGAGCGCTTCAAACGCGACATTGGTGCCGCCTAAATTGATGCGTCGTTCTACGTTCAGACCCGTATGATCTTCAATGATTTCCGCCATCATGTGACCCATCAGGATGTTTTCGGTGAAATCTTTCGTTCCGACGACCACATCGGCTTTCGGCGCGAACGCTTGCCGGATGCCGGCATAGCCGCCGCCAAGCACGAGCAAAATCGCCAGCGACGCGATCAGAATTTTGGAGCGACGGTGGCGGCCGATGACCGCTTGACGATCCGTTGTCGGCGAAAGTTGGGTGGCGATCGGCGTGACGAGCTGTTCGACCCGACCTAAGATGTAATCGACGGACAGAGCTAAAATACAGGCGGGAATCGCGCCCGCGAGAATCATATTGTTATCGACGGTGCGAATGCCGGCGAAGACGAGATCACCCAAGCCGCCCGCGCCGATGAAGGCCGCGATCGTCATCAGGCCGACCGCGGTGACCGAACTGATGCGCACGCCCGCCATGATGACCGGCAAAGCCTGCGGCAATTCGACTTTGCGCAATACCTGCCAGCGCGAAAGACCGATGCCGATCGCCGCTTCACGCATCTGCGGACTGATTTGCGAAATACCCGTATACGTATTTTTAATAATCGGCAGCAGTGAGTATAAAATAACGACGATAATCGCCGGCAGACGACCGATTCCGAAAAACGGAATCGCGAAGCCCAACAGCGCCATGCTCGGGATCGCCTGCATAATGTTCGCCGACTGTAATACCGGTGACTGCAGTTTGCGCCGGTACGAGATCAAAATTCCGAGCGGCACGCCGACGAGTACCGAGATCGCGACCGCGATGGCGGTTAATTCGATATGCTCCCACAAAAGAGAAAGGATGTAGGACCAATTGGAGGTGACATAGGAGGTAAAACCGCTCATGCCTGCACCTCCTCATCTTCGATATACTGTTGGGAAAGCGTCGTGACAAGACTCGACTGCGTAATCAGGCCGAGCAGCGATCGTTTTTCATCGACGACCGGAATGTAATAGAGGTCGTGCGCGTTGATTTTCGTCAAGGTGTCGACCAGCGTATCCGACGGCACGACAGTTTCCACATGCGTTTCCATCACGTCGACAACCGGCGTCTGCAGGTCATCCAATGCGCGCAACTTCTGCGCGAAGACCGAGCCCAGCAGTTCGCGCGTGCGCAGATTGATGACTAAAAGACCGTTGATGTGCGCCCGGCGCATGCGCTCCAGCGCGCGGAACGCCGTCAGATCCGGTCCGCAGGTGTGTGTATCGGTGACCATGATATCTTCGGCGCGAATCAGTTCCGGCGAATTCCAGATTCTGTTTTTACCGATGAAATCGGCAACGAACTGATTGGCCGGATTTTTCAAAATATTTTCCGGCGTGTCATACTGCGCGATCACGCCTTTGTCGATGATGCAGATGCGATCGCCCAAACGGATCGCTTCGTCCATATCGTGCGTGACGAACACGATCGTTTTATGCAGCTCGTTTTGCAACGTGCTGACTTCGTCCTGCAACGCGGTGCGCGTGAGCGGATCCAACGCGGAAAAAGGCTCGTCCATTAAAATAATATTCGGATCGCAGGCAAACGCGCGGGCGACGCCGATGCGTTGCTGCTGACCGCCGGACAGTTCCGACGGATACCGATGCAGAAAATGTTCCGCGTCCAAGCCCACCATATCCAACAGGTGCGCCGTACGGTCTTTGATCTGCTCGACCGGCATTTTCAGCGCGCGCGGAATGACCTCGATGTTTTCGGCAATCGTCATATGCGGGAACAGTCCCGTTTGCTGAATGACGTAGCCGATGTTGCGCCGCAACGCGAGCACATCTTTTTTCGCGATATTTTCGCCGTCGATGCGAATTTCTCCCGATGACGGCTGAATGAGCCGGTTGATCATTTTCAACAGCGTCGTCTTACCGCTGCCGGATTCACCGATCAGGCAAACCGTTTCCCCTGCGGGGATGGTGAGAGTGACATCGCGTAATACTTCGGTTCCTTTGTAACGTTTCGTAATATGGTCAAATTCAATCAAAACGACCACTTCCTTTCGTAGCTGACAATCATCAAATATTCATGTAAACCGGTCCGAAGTATGCATAAATACATACAAAGTATACTAATATTATAACATTTTTTGAGATTTCATGCGAATTGGCGTCGCGGCAACCGCTTACGGCGCGCGTTTTCTTTGACAAGCGCGGGCCCGCTCGGTATACTGATTCTAATGGTGCGGGGGAACTGCGTACGCGGTTGAGAGGACGAGGTCCGACCCTTTGAACCTGTAGGTTAAGACCTGCGTAGGGAGCACACCCGTCTGAGCGGCGGGCGTTGCCGCAAAGAAGGGAGAGAAACATGAAATTATCGACACGTGTATTAACGGAAAGCGGTCTTTGCATCGCGCTGAGTTTGCTCTTGGGGATGATCGTCTTTTGGCGCATGCCGCAGGGCGGATCGATTCATGCGGCGCACATGGTACCGCTTTTATTATTGGCGCTGCGGCGCGGACCGAAAGTCGGCATGCTGGGCGGTTTGACCTACGGGATTTTGCATTTCCTGTTGGGGGCCAAATATTCGCTGCATCCGCTGAGCATAATTTTGGATTACCTGCTTGCTTACGCCGCGCTTGGTCTGGCGGGCTACGCGAAAGAGCATAATCGCGCCAGCGCGTTGGTTTGGTCGGCGTTGGCGATGTTCGGTCGCTATGTGATGACCGTGCTGTCCGGCGCGATCGTGTTCGGATCGTATGCGCCGGCGGGCATGAACCCATGGTGGTACTCGATCACGTATAACGCGACGGTGATTCCTCCGGACGCGATCATCAATTTGATAGTGCTGGCGTTGATTTACGCGCCGATCATGCGCATTCAACGATGAGGAAAAGCAAAAATACGCGCGTATGCGCGTATTTTTTTGTGGCGTGATTCCATATAGGAGCGAGTGAAAAACGAAGCGAGACAAGCGATTTAAGTTCATTTGACCGGCTTGCATGAAGCAAATGAAGCGGCGGGAACTTGACCTTTGCGTTTTATCTCGGGTAACCATATTTTGAGCAATAAAAAAGCACCGCTATAGCGGTGCTTTTAGTTTTAGAACAACAAGAAGTTCGCGAGCACGAGTGTGATACAAGAACCGATCATCGGGATCGCGGTACGTTTGACGAGATCGAACGACGAAATGTTCGCCATGCCGCTGACGACGATGATAACGGCCGTAATCGGCGAAATCGCGCGGGCGGAGCTGGCGATGAAGTGCATCGGCAAGATCATCGTTACCGCGGCAATACCGCTCTTGGCGGCGATATCCGGAACGAGGTTGGCGAACGCGAAGAACGGAGCGTTACCCGAACCCATAACAACGGAACATACGCCGATGATGATGATCATGACGAGCGAAAGTGCGATCGCGCCGAAACCGCTGTTTTGCGTCCCGGAGATCAACGCATCAATCGTGCCGCTGACCATGAGGCCGCGGGCGAACGTTTCACCGGCGACGATCAGCGTGACGACGTTGGCCATCTGACGTCCCATGCCGTCAAAGAAAATCTGCAACTCTTCGGCTACCTGCTTGCCGTTGCGGGTGCGGATATACTGCGCCAGCATACCGACGGCGGTGCCGATAAGCATTGCCTTGATGATGTCCATCTTAATGTCGGGAATCAGCAACGGGCTGAAGACCAAAATCAAAGCCAAAGGAACGATCGGCAACAACGCGTAAATAAGCGGCGGATGCGCATTGTCCAAGGTCCCGTTATCGGTCGATACCTCGACATCTTCTTTGCGCATCGGTTGCACTACGTGACCGTCGCGTTTATCCATGTATTTCTGGGTAAAATAATGCAAAATCGCGACCACCGGGAAGACGCAGAGGGCTACCGGCACCTGGTAATCATGCCAGTACATTACCGGATCGATACCGGAGAGTTCCGCCGCCAAAATCGTACCGGTGTCACTCGGACTCCAGTCGAGGCAAAGCGTGGTTGCGATCGCGGCCGCGGCCGAAAGACGGCTGACGCCGAGCGCTACCAAGATCGGGAACATGGTTACCATCAAGAGCATCGCCAAACCCGACGCGCTGTTAATAGCCAAACCTAATACCATACCGAGCGCCCAGCAGGCGGATAAAACGAGGTACGGCGATTTTAAGCGCAAGAGCGGCTGGATCGTCAAGTTGACGAGCGCGCGGCTCGCGCCGATGTGGTCCATGTAGCGGGCGAAACCGGCGACGGCCATAATGTTCAAGCCGAGTTTAGCGGCGCGCGAGGAAAGCACCGTACGAATAAATTCAAAGAGATCGAAAAGCAACGAACCGGTGCTGCCTTTACCGGCCGGGAAAATCTCCCCGTACCCTGCAATGACGGACACTAACATCAGGAACATGCCGCCGATGAATAAAATGGTCTGCGGTTTATAGCGCTTCACAATGAAGTAGGCTACCCAGACGGTCACCAAAATTGCCAATAAAATGTTCACAACATCACCCCTCTACAACCCTTACTAAGCTCATATTTACAAAGCTTATATATTGGTATCATTATAGCATGATAAAGAGCCAAATCGGCTATAAAATTTTTGGGATAGGGGAGTATTTATTGCTATTTACGCATATGGATTTGCATAGCGATCGAAATTTGAGAATATCCGCCAAATACGCACAAAAAAACCGCCGGAAGGCGGTTTTTTATTCGAAATCGCAAACTTGCGCGTCCTCTTTACAATATTTAATCTGCTGACATATACATTTGTCTTTCTCGCGGAAAAGTTGCGGCAAGAAGCGCAACAACTCTTCAAAACGTTCTTCGTTGATCGAATAGCGCGTCCATAAACCTTCGCGACGGGATTTGACGACGCCCGCTTCGACAAGAATTTTCATGTGGTAGCTCAGCGTCGACTGCGAGAGCGAAAAACTCTGCAAAATATCGCAGGCGGATAATTCGCAACAGGAAAGCATGTCGACAATGCGCAGACGAGTTTCATCGCTCAATGCTTTGAAAATATCGGCGTAGGTTTTGTAAGTGAGTTCCATAGTAAATTCCTTTCTGTATCGGTCGCGGGACAACCTTCCAAGACGCGGTCCGCGAGCGTGTTTACGTCGGTGCTCGGCGGAGCCGGCGCCACAGGTACAGCAAGCCTGCTCGGTGCTTACGTGCTGCCTCGCGAGTTTCGGTGCGAAGCGTTTCCGGGGCGCGTTTACCGTTGCACCGCGCCGCATCGGTCAAAATCGTAAATTTCAATCGTGCAATTTTATATTGAAAATATTCTTTATAATACTTTACCCGATTTTGACGGTGTTGTCAAAATTTTCGATATAGCATCGAATTGGTTTATTTTTATGCAATCAAAAGGAGAGCCCGCGGGCTCTCCTTTGAAAAAGGGGGAGATTATTTATAACGCGACGACTTCTTCGTTGACGCGCGCTTCGCGTTCCATTTTTTCCTGCGCGATATTTTTTCCTTCCCACTGATTGACAATGGCGGCGCAGGTCATATCGCCTGTGACGTTCAAGCAGGTGCGGATCATATCCAAAATACGATCGACGCCGGCGACAAGCGCGATGCCTTCCAACGGCAAACCGGTGGTTTGCAAAACCAGCATGAGCATGATCATGCCGGCGCCCGGAACGCCCGCGGTACCGATGGAAGCAAGGGTCGCTGTCAAAATAATCATCAATTGGTGACCGATATCGAGGTTGATGCCGTACACCTGCGCGATGAAGATTGCGCAAACGCCCTGATAAATCGCCGTGCCGTCCATGTTGATGGTCGCGCCCAACGGCAATACGAAACTGGTGATGGATTTATCGATGTTCAAATTTTCTTCGCAGCACTGCATAGACACCGGTAATGTGCCCGAGGAACTCGAAGTGGTAAAGGCCACCGCCATGGCCGGGAAAACGGCGCGGAAAAATGTCAGCGGGTTCAATTTACCCAGCATTCGCACCAAGCCGCCATAAATAACGGCCACATGAATGAGGCTTGCCAACGCCGCCACGCCGATTAATTTCAGCAACGGCAACAGGACCGCCGCGCCGCTTACCGCGACGACCGGCACGATCAGACCGAACACGCCGATCGGCGCAAGCCGCATGATCCACGCGGTGACTTTGTACATCACTTCGGCGAGACCGGTAAAGAAACGCTCCACGACCTGCGCTTTTTGGCCGACGGCGAGGATGCCGCAACCGAAGAGCAGCGCGAAGAAGATAATCTGCAGCATGTTGCCTTCCGCCAGCGCTTTGATCGGATTCGTCGGAATGATACCGAGCAGTACGGATGCGATCGAAGGCGCTTCTTTCACTTTCACGCTGAGTTCACCGGTCGGCAGCACGAAACCCGCGCCGACGCTTAACGCGTTGGCTAGCACCAGACCGAGCGTGACGGCAAAACCGGTCGTCAGCATGTAAAAGCCGAATGCTTTGCCGCCGATCGCGCCGAGGCGTTTGATGTCACCCAAGCCGCACACGCCGACGATCAGCGAGGCGAATACGAGCGGAACGATAATCAATTTAATACAATTCAGGAACAATGTGCCGAGCGGTTTGATCCAAGCGGTCGCGATGGCGGGACTGCCCTGCAACATGAGCCCGACGATAACCCCCAAAATGAGCGCGATGAAAATGCGCGCCGATAAACCTAAGTTTTTCATGTCTTTCTCCCCTTTTCTATTGTTTTATACAGGTATCATTATAAAAAGAAGATACGCGAATAACAATAGCGTATACTGAAAAATACTGTATACATAATTTTGAACGGGGCGAACGTTTAAAAATAATATGCAAAAATATTTTGGAAGAAAATGGGTATTCACTTGTGTTTAGGGGATTTCGTAAAAAATGAATCAGAACAAAACGGAGATAAACCATCTTAATCATTCGTGCTTTGTATACAATATACTTGTGTAGGCAAAAGAAAAATACTTGTGCGTACGAAATAAAGGCGGTTCGTTTGGCGATGTGCGTGACGAGGGCGAATAAGCGCAAGAACTTCTCTTAGGATCGGTCCAAACGGTGTGGAAGCGGATAGGAACGATTGCGCGGCTTGTATTTTCTGTTTGGAGCATGATCGTTTTTATAGAGTATAAACATACGTAAGTCTGCCGAGAAGTGAAAATGGGCACAAAAAAAGAACGCGCTCGCGCGTTCTTTTTTATATGCTTACAGTACGTTGACGAGGTCAATCGTCTGTTCACGATCCGGACCGACGGAAATGATGCCGAGTTTTACGCCGGTGAGTTCAGAAATTTTCGCCAAATATTTCTTGCAGTTTTCCGGCAAGTCTTCGTACTTACGTACGCCGGTGATATCTTCCTGCCAGCCGGGCATTTCCTCATAGACCGGCTCGAGCGTTTCGAGGCGGGTGAGGTCGGCAGGGTACTGCGCGACTTCGTTACCGTTCGAATCGCGGTACGCCTTACCGATTTTAATCGTTTCGAGTTCGTCGAGGATATCCAAACGCGTGATCGCGAGGTAGTCCAAGCTGTTCAGCATCGCGGCATAACGCACGCCAACCGCGTCGAGCCAGCCGCAGCGACGGGGGCGACCGGTGACGGTGCCGTATTCATGCGCGCGTTCGCGTAAATGATCGCCGGTGGCGTCGGTGAGTTCGGTCGGGAAGGGACCAGCGCCGACGCGCGTGCTGTACGCTTTCACCACGCCAAAAATATTTTCCATACGGTGCGGACCGATGCCGGCGCCGATGCAAGCGCCGCCCGCGATCGGGTGCGAGCTCGTGACGAAGGGATAGGTGCCGTGGTCGAGGTCGAGCATGGTCGCCTGCGCGCCTTCAAAGAGCACGCTTTTGCCTTCGCCGATGTAATCATGCACGCTGTAGTTCGTGTCGCGCACGTAGGGGCGCAAACGGTCGGCATATCCGCAATATTCTTCAAACATCGTATCGAAATCAAATTCTTCGACATGGTAGAAATCACGGAACAGGCGGTTTTTCGATGCCAAATTCCAACGTAATTTTTCCGCGAACACATCGCGATCCATAAGATCGGCCATGCGGATGCCGATGCGGTTGACTTTATCGGCGTAGCAGGGGCCGATACCGTTTTTCGTCGTGCCGATTTTCTTCTCGCCTTTGAGCCGTTCTTCCGCTTCGTCAATGCGGTTATGGTACGGGAAAACCACGTGGGCGCGATCGGAAATTTCGAGCGCGGAAACGTCGATTCCTTTTTCAATAATCGAATCGAGTTCGGCGATCAGACCTTTCGGGTCGATGACGACACCGGTGCCGATGACGCATGCTTTGCCCGGGTACATAATGCCGCTCGGCAGCAGACGCAGCGCGAACGCCTGGCCGTCGACGACGACCGTGTGGCCGGCGTTGTTGCCGCCTTGCGAACGTACGACGACATCGGCGCGAGCCGCCAAGTAGTCGACGATTTTACCTTTTCCTTCGTCACCCCATTGAGTGCCGATGACCATTGCTGTAGTCATTAGGTTACATCCTTTCTCTTATAAGCCGAAGCGTGCGAAGACCTCGTCCACGTGCGTCAGCATGGCGTGCGGATCGAAACGGGCGCGAATTTCATCTTCATTTAAATAGCGACGGATATCTTCATCTTTCAACAGATTTTCGAGGAAGTCCTCCCCTTCCAGCCAACGTTTCATCGCGTTGCGCTGTACCCAGCGGTACGCGTCGTCACGCATCGCGCCTTTGTCGACAAGCGCCAAGAGCACGCGCTGGCTGTAGATGAGGCCGCCGGTTTTGTTTAGGTTGGCGCGCATGGTGTCCGGATAAACGAGCAGTTTATCGACGACGCGCGTGAAAATCTGCAGCATGTAGTCCAAGGTGATCGTCGCGTCGGCGAGGATGACACGTTCGACCGAGGAGTGCGAGATGTCGCGTTCATGCCACAGCGCTACGTCTTCGAGCGCCGGAATACTGTAACCGCGCATGACGCGCGCGAGACCGCTGACGCGTTCGCAGGTAATCGGGTTACGTTTGTGCGGCATGGCCGATGAACCTTTTTGTTTCGGCGAGAAATATTCTTCCGCTTCACGAATATCCGTGCGTTGCAGGTTGCGGATTTCGGTGGCGAATTTATCCAGGGAGCTGGCGATGACGGCGAGCGTCGTGATGTAGGCCGCGTGGCGATCGCGCTGCAACACCTGCGTCGAAATCTTGGACGGCGTGAGGCCCAGTTTTTCGCAAACGTATTTTTCTACGAAGGGATCGACGTTGGCGTAGGTTCCGACCGCGCCGGAAATTTTACCGACGGCGATTTCTTCGCGCGCCGTACGCAGACGACGCAGATTGCGTTCCGTCTCATCGTACCAAAGGAGCAATTTCAGACCGAATGTGGTCGGTTCCGCGTGAATGCCGTGCGTCCGGCCGACCATTTCCGTATATTTGAATTCGACGGCGCGGCGGCGCAATACTTCGTGGAACGCTTCCAAGTCTTTGATTAAAAGATCGGTCGCGTCGCAGAGCATCGAGCAGAGCGCGGTGTCCTTGACATCCGTCGAGGTGAGACCCATGTGGATGTATTTAGAATCTTCACCGACGAATTCACCGACGGCGGTTAAAAAGGAAATAATGTCATGGTTGATTTCCGCTTCGATTTCATGAATGCGTTCTATTTTGAAATCCGCTTTTTCACGAATCGTTTTCACGGCTTCTTTCGGAATGACGCCTAACTCCGCTTGCGCTTCACAAGCGTAAATTTCGACATCGAGCATGCGGCGGAATTCGTGTTCTTCCGTCCAAATTTTACCCATTTCGGGTTTCGTATAACGTTCAATCATGTGAATGGCCTCCTTTGGCTTCGGTTTCCCGACGGCGGATCTCGCGACCCACGATGACGCCGGCGACAGATGCCTGAATCAGACCGCGGGTGATACCGGCTCCGTCACCGGCGGCGAAAAAGTTGGGAATCGTCGTTTCTAATTGATCGGATAATTGCAGGCGCGAGGAGTAGAATTTCGCTTCCACGCCGTATAACAGCGTGTGACGCGAATTCGCTCCGGGCGCGACGGCATCCAGTGCTTCAAACATTTCCATAATATCGACCAGATGACGATACGGCAGTACCAGCGAGAGATCGCCGGGCGTCGCCGACGGCATCGTCGGATGGACCAGACCGCGGCGAATCCGTTCGGGCGTCGAACGACGTCCGTCACGTAAATCGCCGAGGCGCTGCACGATCGGGCCGTCGCCCAAAAGATTGGCGAGACGAGCGATCGATTTACCGTACGCGATCGGTTCTTTGAACGGCTGCGTGAAACGTTTTGAAACGAGCAGCGCGAAGTTCGTGTTGGGACTCTTCTTGTGCGCGTAGCTGTGCCCGTTCACCGTCAGCAGGCCGCCGTTGTTTTCCGTGACGACAAAGCCGTTCGGATTCATGCAGAAAGTGCGTACCTGATCGTCAAATGAGCGCGAGAAGTAAAGCAACTTCGACTCGTAAACGATATCGGTAATATGTTGGAAGATTTCCGCGGGCGTTTCGACGCGTACGCCGATATCGACGGCGTTGCTCGAAAGTTCAAGACCGTAATGCTTGGCCTGCGTCACAAACCATTCCGAACCTTCGCGCCCAGGCGCGGCGACGAGGTACTTGGCGCCGATATATTCGTCGCCGACCTTGACGCCTTGCACGCGCCCGCCTTCAAACACGAGCTCGGTCACTTCCGTATCGCAACGGATATCGACTTTACCCGCGAGCGCTTCGCGCATATTTTTCAGAATTTCGACATTGACATCGGTGCCGAGATGGCGAATGCGCGCCGGGATCAGCGCGAGATCGGCGGCGGCCGCGCGCCGTTTCAGCTGCGCGATCGCTTCCGCGTGCTCATCGCCGTAGACTTTGCGATCCGCCCCGCCGTATTGACTGTATACGGCATCGACATAGTCGATCTCTTTTTGCAGGGCGGCCTTGCTCATGAAGTCATCCAAATTGCCGCCGTATTCCGTCGTCAGCGTCAACTTGCCGTCGGAAAACGCGCCGGCGCCGCCCCAGCCGCAAACGATATTGCGGCGGCGTTCTTCGAGCGGCGTCGCGCGATCCGCGTTTTGCGACGCGCGCATGGCGATGTCATGTCCTTTTTCCAGGATTAAGACTTTTTGTCCGGTATCGGCCAGCTCCAGCGCCGTGAAAATTCCGGCGGGTCCGGCGCCGATAATGACCACGTCGTAATCGGCCAAGGAAATCTTCCTTTCTTACTCATAAAAACAGCTCAAAAAAGTGCGGGGACTTTTTTGAGCTCTCTGTTATTTCCCTTTCACATAATACCAGCAGGAAGGTAGACTGTCAATAAATATCGAACAATTTACAAAAGAAATATAAAATCGTTCGCAATTCGGTAAGCGGTTTGTATTTTTCGGATAAAACGGGACGTGCTTGCGGAAATAAAAAACCGGCTTGCGCCGGTTTTAAAATTTAAAATATATGCAAGAGTAACGGAACGAGAAAAGGCGCGATGAGAGCGGTGATGACGCCCATGAAGATCATCGCCACCGACGCCATGACGCCGGCCTTTTCATTCTCTTCGTACGCGCGCGCCGTACCCGTGCCGTGCGCCGTGAACCCGAAGAGCAACCCTTTCAGTAAGGGATTATGAATATTTAAAAACCGAATGATGGCGACTGTCATTAACATGCCGATCACGCCTGTCAAAATAACGAACACCGCGGTGATCGTTTCATTGCCGCCGAGCATCACCGAGACGTTCATCGCCAGCGGCGTCGTGATCGAACGCGGCGCGAGACTCAGCACGTAGCTCTCATCCACGCCGAAGAGATGCACGATACCCATCGTCGTCGTGATCGCGGTGGCGGCCGCGACGATGCCGACAATCGAAAGCTCCGGCAGATATTTTCGGATCAAGTTCTGTTGCCGGTAAAGCGGTACGGCGAAGGCCACCGTCGCCGGTCCCAACAGCCACTGCAATACCGAACCGCCGCCGCGGTATTCTTCATACGGCACGCCCGCAAAAAGCAGCAACGCGACAATCGCGATCGGACATAAGACGAGCGGCATGAACCAAAGCGAACCCGTGCGCAGGTACAACGCTTTGATCAGGTAGTACGCCGCGAGCGTCCCGCAGAGGGAAAGTAGAATCGCTATCATAACCGTTTCCATCCTTTCCGTCGCGCGCGCATTACCAGCACCGTGCACAGCGAAATGATCCACAGCACGATCAAGATGCTGATCGCCACCGCGCCGATCAGTTTTGAACCGAGTACGCCGAATAAATTGGTGTACTGCATGATGCCGACTGCCGGCGGAATAAAGAACAGCAGCAGATCGCGAATTAAAAGATCCGCGCCGTCTTCCACCCATTCCAGCCGCACGATTTTGTATTGGAGCGCGAGAAACAGCAGCGCCATGCCCAAGAGCGCGCCGGGCACCGGCAGGCCGATGGCGCGTACCGCTTGTTCACTCAAATAAAAAATGCCGCTCAAAAGGACGATTTGCCAAGCGGCCCTAAACCACCACATAAAATTCTCCCAAAATAATAAATATATAGTAAAATAAAAGCAATACGACGGCGCAAGGCCTGTCGGATCTATAAAAAACAGTAGACTTATTCTACTCTCTTCATCGGTAAAAGTAAAGGGGAAGCTCATGGAGCTGTTACATTTACAATACTTCAGCGAAGTCGCGCACTGGAAATCCTTCACGCGCGCCTCGCAAAGTCTGCACATCAGCCAGCCGTCGATTTCCAAAGCCATCCGCGCGTTGGAAGAACGTTGGGGCGTGCAACTTTTTCATCGCCAGGGCAAGACGATCGCGCTGACCGATGCGGGCGAAGTCATCTTGCCGAAGGTGGAGGAGTTTCTCGATCAATACTATCGGCTGGAAGCGGACATCGTTTCACCGGAGTTGCGTCGTCAGGGGAAAATCGTCCTCGGCGTCGCGCCGATGGTCGGCACCATTTACCTGCCGGAGCTGCTGCGTGATTTTGCAGCCGCGTATCCTTATCTCGCCATCGAGCTCGTAGAACGTCCGACGGCGGTCGTGGAAGAGCTGTTGGAAAACGGCGCGGTGCATTGCGGCTTTTGCATTGTACCGACGATCAACGGTGATCACGAGACGCTGCTTTTGCCGCGCGAAGAAGTGCACGCGTTTTTGCACAAAGACCATCCGCTCGCGTCGAAAGAAGCGCTTACCATTGAGGATCTCGCTACGACCAAACTCATTACGTTTACGAACGAAACCACCTTGTACCGCAGTATCATCCGCAATTTCCAGGCGCGTGAAATGCGTCCGCAAATCGCCATTCAGGCCTATGAATGGAGTTTGCTCGCGGCCTTCGCCGATGCGAATGTCGGCGTTACCTTATTGCCCGAACCGCTCGGGCGATTCGTGCCGCAACTGTATCCGAATCTCGTGGATCGACCGCTCGTCGACACCGACCTTGCCTGGCGCGCCGCGCTCGTTTGGCAGGATAAACGTTACGCCGGCACCGTCGTCGAACTCTTCGTCGAATTCTTCCGTATGCATCAGGGACTCGACACCGCCGCTTCCGCCGCGCACAAAAAATAATTCGCGCGGCAAAGATCATTGCGAAGTCATGACCGTATCGCGGTGAAGAACCGGCATTGCGATTTGAAAAAACGAAAAGGCACGGCAAACAGCCGTGCCTTTATTGTATTAATATATAAAGAAATATCAAGAACACAAGCAAGAAAAAGCACTCCCTATTACGGGGAGTGTTTTTCATATGCGCACGCCTTCGTGACGCAATAAAAATAATTTCGTTTGTACGCCTTCCACATCGTGGTAGCCGCCGGGGCCGTTTTGCGCGACGACGCGGTGACAGGGAATGAAAAGCGGCAGGGGATTGCGACCGCAGGCGTTGGCGACGGCGCGGGCGGCGCCGGGACGACCGAGCGCTTGCGCGACGCGACCGTAGGTGACGGTTTCGCCGTAAGGAATTTCCTGCAGCAAACGCCAGACCGAGCGATCAAATTCCGTGCCGGCGAGATCAAAGGGCACGATGAAATGTTGCCGCGTGCCGGCGAGGTATTCGTCGATTTGCAAGAGCGCGGTATCGAGCCAATTGGTGGCCTGTTCGATACCGAAACCGCAACCGGCAATACTAAATTGTTCGGCGGGAGCTTCCCAATGCGCGCGCGCGGCGAGCGCCGCGGCCGGTGTAAAAGCGATCAAACCGTTTTCGGAGGCGCTGAGCGTGGCACGTCCCTGACCGTACGACCAGGTATACCGCGCGAGCGGCGTCGGTGTGGGCATAAAAAACTCCTTACGAAGGATAAAAACTTACCGGAGCATATCAGCATCGTGTTGGCGTATGCTCAGAGTGTTAAAATAATGCGTCTTGCGACCAGCCGGCTTCGCCTAAAAAAGCGTGCGGGCCGAGGCCGAGTTCTCGGAACATGGCGAACGCGTCGGTGTGCCCTATTTCTTGCAACGCGTGACGGACGATTTCACCGCAGATCAAGGCGTCTTCATCGGCGCGGTGATGATGAAATGTCAGGCCGAGGAAATCGCCAACGCGATTTAACGCGTACGCCGGCAAATCGGGCCACACGCGCCGCGCGAGCGTGACGGTGTCGCCGTATTGAAAGGAAGGCAGCGTCAGTCCGTAGTAGGAAAGTGACGCGCGCAAAACTTCCGTGTCAAATTTCGCATTGTGCGCGACGCAGAAGGTGCCGTCAAAATACGGCGCAAAGTCCTCCCAAATGGCAGGTAACGTCGGCAGGTCTGCGACGTCGGCGGGACGAATCTGATGGATGCGGATATTGTCATCGTCAAATTTCATTTCCGGCGGCGGAAATAAATGCGCGACGGTTTCCTGCGCGCCGTCTTCGGTGAAACGTACGACGGCGAGCGAGCAGGCGCTGGCGGGCGACTGCGTCGCCGTTTCAAAATCAAAAGCGATAAATTCCATAACGACTCCTTTGTAATGAGGTCATTATACCATGACGCGGGCGCAGGTGACACGCTCTTGGAGCTGTGCTAAAATGGTAAATAGAAAAAAATCGATAATAAAAGAGAGAGTACGAACAGGAGTGAATCATCATTAATTTTCAACCGTTTGCCATCGAAGATAAACCGATTTTAGATCGCTTTTTCAGTGAACATCATTACGAACAATCGGAATGCGCGTTCGGTACGCTTTTCATTTGGCAGGATGCGTTTCGCCTCGCGTGGGCGGTCGAAGACGATATTCTGTTTATTCGCGCGGGTCGGTACGGTCACGAGTTTTTATTGCCGCCGTTCGCGGGCGAAAATAATTCCTTTGTGGCGGGACTGCGCAAGGCCGAAGATTGGTTCGCGGAGCAACATTTACCGTTCCTTTTGAAAGGCGTTTCACCGTGGGTCGTGGAGCGGATGAAGGAGCTGTGCCCGAGCTGCTATCGCTATGAACGCGACCGCGATAATTTTGAATACATTTATAAGACAAGCGATTTAATTAACCTGCCGGGCAAGTCGTTGCGGCAAAAGAAAAATCACGTGAACGCGTTTCGGCGGGATTATGTGGGTTACGAGTATGTGGATCTCGGACCGGAGCATAAAGAAGAATGTTTGGCGGTGGCCGATGAATGGCTCGATGAACACCAGACGACGGAAGATATGGCGGCGGAACGGGTCGGCATCGAACGGGTGTTTGACAACTGGGACGCGCTCGGCGTGAAGGGCGGCGCGATTCGGATTTACGGCAAGATCATCGCGTTTTCGATCGGCGAGTATATCCACCCGAAGTTGGCGGTAGTTCACTTTGAAAAAGCGAATCCGAATGTGCGCGGCAGTTTCCAAATCATCAATCAGGAATTTGTCAGCCACGCCTGGGCGGATACCGAATTTATCAACCGTGAGGAAGATATGGGCATCGATGGTATGCGGCAGGCGAAAGAAAGCTACCATCCGGATCATTTCGCGGAAACATATGACGTATATTTGGCCGACGGCGTTTGCGGCAAGCCGTTGGCGCGGGAGCTCAGTGAATGATACGTACGGCGCAAGAGCGTGACCGCGCGGCGGTAGAGGCGCTCTGGGATTACCACTTTGAAAAACGCGACGAACCGTTTTTTCCATTTTATTTTCAAGAATGTTACCGTCCCGAGGAAACGCTTTTATATACCACGGAGACAGGGCTTGCGGCGGCGTTACATTTGCGGCGTTATACGCTTTCGATCCGCGGCGCGTCCGTGCCGGTGACGTATATCGTGGGACTGGCGACGCATCCGGCGGCGCGCGGGCGCGGCTATGCCGGTGCGCTTTTACAGGCGGCGCTGGCGGAAGGTAACCGTCTCGGACGCTACGCCAATATTTTGATGCCGTCGGCGGCGGGTTTTTATATCCCGCGCGGCTGGTCGCTGTATTGCCACCAGTGGCGGCGGCGGAGCGCGTTTGAGTCGCGCGCGCAGGCGTACGCGCTGCCGGCGGGCGATATTCATTACGAATGGTTGGCGCGGGAAAGTTCCGTGCAACCGCTTGTTGATTTATATCGGGCGGCGATGGCGGGCGTTTCCGGCTACGCCGAACGGGACGCGGAAACATTTGCACGACTGGTGCGCGGCCAGCTGGCGGAAGGATACGCGGTGGTCGCGTATGAAGGAGCGCAACCGCTCGGCTATGTATTTTTCTCGCGCCAGGACGAAACGCTGTTGGTCGGAGAATGGATTTCGCCGACCGCGGCGGGCGATCGCGCGTTATATCAATTCATTCGTCAACAGGCGGGCGAGTTCAAAGACTGGGTGCGCTTCGCCCCGCTGGATGACGCTTCCTATCTGACGTGGCCGGACGGCGCGGAACATATTTACACGCAAAATGAAACGTTTCCGTTCATGATGATTCGCATCGCGGATGTGGCCAAGTTTTGGTCGCAAATTCCGGCGGCGACTGCCGGCGCGCTGAATGTCGCGGTAACACTGCCCGAAGGCGCGACGGAAACATATTGCGTGACGGCGGTAAACGGCATCAGTCGCGTCGAACCGACGCAAGACGCGGCGGATGTGACGACGGATATCGGCACGCTCGGCGTCATGCTCATCGGACGGCTGACGGCCGGCGCCTTGGCGCGCGCGGGACGTCTGACGGGGGATGCGGAAGCGATCGCGTTGCTGGATCGATTGTATCCGGCGCAGCGCGTATATATTAATGAGTGGTATTGAGCGGCTGACAGTATGCCGTAGACGGTCCCTTATCGCCGCGGCATTTTAGGCGAACGACAAGGACGAGGAGGGCGCAATGCGGGAAATTTATTTGGCAGGAGGATGTTTCTGGGGACTGGAAGAAGTGTTTTCACGCTTGCCCGGAGTGATCGCGACGGAAGTCGGCTACGCCAACAGCAAGCAGGCGGCGCCGAGCTATGAAGATGTGTGCACGGATGAAACCGGCGCGGCCGAAACGGTCAAGGTAACGTATGATCCGCAAAAGATCGCGTTGACGGACATTCTCGGCGTGTTCTTCACCGTCATTGATCCGTACAGTAAAAATCGTCAGGGCAATGACATCGGCAGTCAATATCGGACCGGCGTGTACTATACCGATCCCGCCGATGAGCCGATGCTGGAGCAATATTTTAACCGTTTGCAGCAGCTCGACCAAGAGGGCGCGATGACGATTCATGAAGAACCTGCTGTTCTCGGCGGTAAAAAAATACAGACGGAATTATTGCCGTTGGAAAATTTTTACACCGCGGAAGAGGAGCATCAAAACTATTTAAAGAAACACCCGCAGGGCTATTGCCATATTAATCTGGCGGCGCTCGAACGCGCCGGCGTGATTACTGCGGCCGAAACGAAGGAGTGACGTAGAGTTGAGCAATATGACCTATGCGCTGGCGGTTCATTTCGCCACCAAAGGCGAAGGATGCAAGGCGTTTTTAAAAACGGCGGAAGACGCGGCGAAAATGTATCAGGCGAGCATCATTCTGCAGCCGAACGGCGATGTGACGCTGGCGGGTATCGCCGCCGATGAAGTCGCGCCACTGTTGATCGCGACGGGCATGTCGCCGTACGCGGAATGGCCGCGAGATGTCGTCACCTGCGATATCGAGACGCCGTTGCCGCTGCGCGCGGTCGGCATGGAAGACGGCTGGGAAATATTTCTCGGCGATAATGTCTTTGTCGGTTTCGTGAGCATGCCTGATGATGCCGTGCGGATTTTGGAACGCGCGGGCGCTTTCTACACGAATCAGGAAAAATTTGAAACGCTGCCGCATTTTGTGGAACGCATCGGGCTGGACGCGTTTCGTCGTGAAGTGCTCGGCGTCGAACCGCTGACGGACGCTTCGGCCTTGCCGCCGGAATACACGTCGGGGGGCGATTTTTACAATCTCGCGTATGATCCCGCACCACCGACCGACTGGGATGAACGCCCGGCGGCGCGGACGCTGCATCATGGCGATTTCGTGCGCCCGGATGACAATTTGATGCAAATTCTGACGGTGTATCCGGAAATGGGACCGCTGTTTATGGAATACGGCATGCATTGCATCGGTTGCGTCATTTCCTACGACGAAAGTTTGTGGGAAGCGTGCCAGGTGCACGGCCTCGATATTTTTGAAATCATGGGCGAAATGAATGAATACCTGGCCGATAAACTCGGTAAGGAACTGATCACGGGAGAGACGCCGCTGCAGGAATTATTCACCATGTATCCGCAGACGGTGAGCGTACTGCAGGAATACGGCATTTCGTTGCCCGATGAAATGTCCACGACCTTGGGCGCGCTCGCGGCGGAGCGCTCCGTCAGCGAAGCCGATCTTTTGGCGCAAATTCATCGTAAATTGCGCAAGGAGGTCTGATGGAAACCAATCGAGCAGCGCTTATTTACGCGCAGGCGGCCGCGAGTGACGGACGTTTTCTGCGCTTGCACGAGGCGGCGCGACGCGTTTTCGGACAGGAAGCGGATCGGCGGTACGCGGAGGTCGTTTTGCAATACGGCAAACCGCAGACGCCGGACTACCGTTTGGAAGATCTGTTACCCGCCGATACGGACGATCTGACGCCATTGGCGACAGTGGTGCGCACGGCGCTCACGCGCGAGGCGGCATATATCGCGGCGCTCTATGATTTCGAGGTGGCGCCGGCATCGGAACTGACCGCCGGTATTTGGACGCGCGACGGCCAGCGGCAAGGCATGGAAGCGCGACGTTCGGCGCTGTCGGTGGATACGGCGTTGCAAGCGGCGCAGACGTTGACGCAAAGTCTGTGGGGGATCCCGACGTGGCCGCAGGAAGTCAACGTATTGGCGGCCAGTGACGAGCTTTTTGCCTGGGAAATGCCGTTGCCGTTTTTGCAGGATATTTGGCGGGACATCGAACTTGCGCAGGAAGAATGGTTGACGCTTTGGGCGCTGTGGTTGCGCGCGTACGTACACGCGCTCACGCCCGCGTGCCATTTCGTCGCGGACGAGACGACGTCACCGCAACGCTTCATCATCACGAAAGTAAAATAAGACAATAAAAAACACTCCGTACGGAGTGTTTTTTTGTGCTTAAAATTCGTACACTACATTGCCCAACACATGACCGATCGGTACGGGTCCGATGTAGCGGCTGTCGCTGGAGTGGTTGCGGTTGTCGCCCATGACGAACACCGTGCCCTCGGGAACGATAAACTCACCGTCTAAGTTAAATTTCATCGGTTCGTTGATGTACGGTTCGTTCAGCGCGCGGCCGTTTCGGTAAACATGCCCGTCGCGGAAACCGAGACGATCCCCCGGATGACCGATAACGCGTTTAACCCAAATGTAGTTCGCCGCGTACGAGGAATCCACAAGTGACATGTAGTTGTACGCAGGCTCCGCGAAATCATCGCCCCAATCGCGCGGCCGTTGCGTGCGGCTGTCGATGATGACGATTTGTCCGTAGTCGGGCAGCTCCCGCAGCACGTGGCTGATTTTGGAAACCAATAAATACTGACCGTTATGCAGCGTCGGCACCATCGATTCGCCGGCGACGCGGGTCGGCACAAAAATAAAAATGTGAATCAGCATGGCCAGCGCCAATGCCACAATGATTGAATAAACCCAATCCCATACTTCTTTCCAAAAATGATTCATAAGTCCTCCTCGCAGTTCATTCATTTATTTATTGTAGCAACTGCCTTTGGAACTGGCAAGAATAAAAGCGCGAACACGGAAATTTATCAGGTTACACTAATCATTCATAAAATGCAAATAGTATACAACATATATTCATTTCGTATATACGGTATTTTTAAAGATTTTTTGTGATAGTATAGAAAACGTAATGTTTTTAGTAAAAGAAAGAGGAGAATAAATGGAGCTGTTTCGCAAAAAGTCGTTGGGAATGTTTCAGCATAATTTAGCGCAGAGTTCGTTGAAAAAAGGTTTGAACGCGATCGACATCACCTTGCTCGGTTTAGGTATCATTATCGGCACGGGCATCTTCGTGCTGACGGGCGTGGTCGCGGCGGACTATGCCGGTCCGGGCATCATGCTTTCCTTTATTTTGGCGGGGATCACCTGCGCGTTCGTCGCACTCGCGTATTCGGAACTGGCAGCGGCTTTGCCGGTGGCGGGCTCGGGCTACACGTACACGTACAGCACGCTCGGTGAAATCGTCGCGTGGCTCGTCGGCTGGGGACTGATTTTGGAATATTCCGTCGGTTCGGCGACAGTCGCGGTCGGTTGGAGCGCGTACCTGACCGGCTTGTTGAAATCGACCGGTTTCCATTTGCCGCAGGCGCTGACGGCGGGACCGATGGAAGGCGGGCTGATCAATTTGCCGGCGATGCTCATTGTCGGTATTATCACCTTGCTTTTGATTCGAGGCACGAAAGAATCCGCGCGCGTCAATAAAATTCTCGTCTTCATCAAAGTCGCGGCGATTTTTATTTTCCTTTTCCTCGCGGCGCCGAGTGTGGAACCTGTCAACTGGGTGCCTGTATTGCCCTTTGGCTGGCACGGCGTCTCGGCCGGTACGGCGGTTATTTTCTTCTCGTATATCGGCTTTGATTGCATCGCTACCGCGGCGGAGGAAACGAATAATCCGAATCGCGACATGCCGATCGGCATCATCGCGTCGCTTTTGATCTGCACCTTGCTTTACATCGCGGTCAGCGCCGTCTTGACCGGCGTCGTTCCTTACAGTGATTTGAATAATGCGGAACCGGTCGCCTACGTCTTGCGCCATCTCGGCTACTCGTTCGGCTCGGCGCTGGTCGGTACCGGCGCGCTTTGCGGCCTTTCGACCGTTATTTTAGTCTTTCTCTTTGCGCAAAGCCGTGTTTTCTTTGCCATGAGCCGTGACGGACTGTTGCCGAAATCGTTCTCCAAAGTAAACGCCAAAACCGGCACGCCGGTGGAAGTCACGTTGATCGTCGGCACGCTCGTCGCCATCATGGCGGGTCTTACCCCGATTCATGTCATCGCGGAAATGACGAGCGCGGGCACGCTCTTCGCGTTCCTTTGCTCGTTGCTCGGCGTCATGATCTTGCGGAAACGGCATCCGGAGTTGCCGCGCCCGTTCCGCTGTCCGGCGCTTTACCCGATGGCCACATTGGGGATCGTCTTTTGCGGCTACATTTTCAGCAATCTTTCCGTGCATACGTTCATGATGTTCGGCGGCTGGCTTTTTGTCGGACTGTTGATTTATTTATTCTACGGCCATAAGCACAGCGTGCTCTCCGTCGGCAGTGACGCTCATCGGCGCTACCGCGCGCAGGTGGAAGATTCCGAAACATTTGGCGCCGGCACGACCGCCGCGTCCGAATCGTAAACTCGCTTTCCCGTACATACGAAAAGCCCCTCGCGCAGAGGGGCTTTTTCATATGGCGCATGATGAAAAAAGAAAATGCGGAGGTAAATGGTTCTTTTAGCATATCGAAACGCTTGAATATTAAAAACGGGCGTGCTATAATCAAACTATCTCATATAGATAAAATTCGAAATGCAGACAAGTATGCAGAAAGGATGGTATTGATGAAAGCAAAGTTGCAAAAGAAATACGATCTTTATATTGGCGGTGAATGGGTCGCGGCGGGTGATCAAGAACTGATTGCCGTACATAGCCCGATTGACGGCAAAGAACTGGCGAAAATCGCGGAAGCCACCGAAGCCGATGTAGAGAAAGCGGTTGTGGCGGCGCAGGAAGCATTTGAAAACTGGAAAAAAACCACGCCGCAGGAACGTCAGCAGGTACTGACGGCGATTGCGGATCTGATCGATGCCAATAAAGAGCATTTGGCGACGGTGGAAACGCTTGACAACGGCAAACCGATCCGTGAAACGATGGCGGCCGATGTCCCGTTCGCGGCGGATCACTTCCGTTACTTCGGCGGTCTTCTGCGCGGTCGGGAAGGTTCGGCGACAATGCTTGACGAAAACACGCTCAGCCTCATCCTTCGCGAACCGATCGGCGTCGTCGGTCAGATTATTCCGTGGAACTTCCCGTTCCTGATGGCGGCGTGGAAATTGGCGCCGGCATTGGCGGCGGGCTGCACGGTCGTATTAAAACCGTCGAGCCACACCTCGCTTTCCATCTTGGAATTGGCGCGCTTAATTGATGAAGCGGGCATTTTGCCGAAAGGCGTTCTGAACATCATCACCGGCAGCGGCTCCAAAGCGGGCGAATACATGCTGCAAAATAAAGGCTTCAGTAAATTGGCGTTCACCGGCTCGACCGCTGTCGGCCAGGGCGTATACGAAGCGGCCTGCTCACACATGATTCCGGCCACTTTGGAACTCGGCGGCAAATCGGCCAACATTTTCTTTGAGGATATGGACTGGGACGTTGCCATGGACGGCGCGCAACTCGGTATCCTCTTCAACCAGGGTCAGGTCTGCTGCGCGGGCTCGCGTATTTTCGTTCAGGAATCGATCTACGATGAATTCGTGGAACGTCTGGCGAAACTCTTCAAGAACGTCAAAGTCGGCAACCCGCTTGACGCGGACACCCAGATGGGCGCTTTGATCTATGAAGATCAACTCAAGAAAGTACTCAAATATGTGGAAATCGGTAAAGAAGAAGGAGCTCGTCTTGTGACCGGCGGCAAACGCATTACCAAAGACGGTCTCGACAAAGGTTTCTTCATCGAACCGACGATCTTTGCCGATGTGACCAACGACATGAAGATCGCGCAGGAAGAAATCTTCGGACCGGTCGTTGCTATACAGAAATTTAAAGATGAAGAAGAAGTCATTCGCTTGGCCAACGACAGCATTTACGGCCTCGGCGGCGGCGTCTTCACCACCAATATCAACAAAGCCATCCGTGTAGCGCGCGGTATTGAAACCGGCCGCATGTGGGTCAACACCTACAACCAGATTCCGGCAGGCGCACCGTTCGGCGGTTACAAGCAGTCCGGTATCGGTCGTGAAACCCATGCCATGATCTTGGATCACTACACCCAGGTGAAGAGCATCCTGATCAACCTCAACGAAGAACCGAGCGGCATGTACCAAACGAAATAATTCGTGCGCATACCCGCGCAGTAAAAGGAGCGCCACGGCGCTCCTTTTTTGTTGCTTGGCAACAACTTGCAAACGGTTACGATTACGCATATAAGGATATATAAATAAAGAAGCATACGAACGTGACATTACGTCGTAAAAAATGGAAAAAACAATTGGCAAGTTCATTTTCTTATGCTACAATAAATCTCGCTTGCGTACTACCAACCCGATGTAGACGCTCTGTCAACGAGCGGCTAAAAAATGATCAAGAACGAAAATAAATTCTTGACAGTCGGTGCCGGGACATGATAGTATAAATGAAGTCGCACGAAGCGACACGGTTCTTTGAAAACTGAACAATGCAATGAATTAACGCCAATGTGCGGGTCTGAATATTCAGACCCGAGTCAATTACAAAAGTCCTTGGCAACAAGGCAAACAAATGAGCAATCAAACTATCATGGAGAGTTTGATCCTGGCTCAGGACGAACGCTGGCGGCGTGCCTAACA